>JAEUVW010000017.1 GCA_016786525.1 Chitinophagaceae bacterium | reverse complement strand
CTTTTTTCAGCGTGATCGCTACGGTGGCTGCATCGCCTGTAGGGTTGGGGTACAGTTTGATGAATGAAGCTGAGGCTGTTTTTTCATCGATCGCAGTGCGGTTGTTCAGTGCTACACCTTGCAAAGCAAAGCTGTACGATTTTTCGTCGAAGTCATTACTGCTGATCGTGATCGTTGAAGAACGCAGACCCACAACGCGGGGTGCAAATTGAACGTTTACTTTCAGGGAGTCGCCGGCAGCGATCATCGCTGGGTAAGTGGGAGGCGTTGTTACTGAAAATTCGCTGGCGTGTGCACCGGAGAAACTGATGTTGTTCAGTTTCAAAGCAGCAGGGCCTGCATTTTTGATCACAAACACTTTTGTCACTTTCATACCGGTGTCGATGGTTCCGAAGTCGGTATTGTCCGCCATAGAGGGGAACATATCGTTCATGCCGATGTTCAGGCCTGCACCGCTGATGCTGATCTCAGGATTGGCATTGTAAGAATCGGGGTTGAACAATACAAACAACTGACCACCTTCTGCCAGCTCACCGCCAACAGATTTGTGTACCTGGTCAGCGCAAATGAACATACCTGCGCCCAGGATTTCCTGAACATCAAGAATGCCGGAAGCTTCTTCGTCGGTAGTAATGAATTTAGTGCCGGTAGACAGAAAGCGTGCAGAATCATGTACTGCGAGTGTCGTCAATGCGTCTTTTGCAATGTCATATTGCAGTACGCGGCCCAGGTGAGGATCACCACCTACGTCTTCAACGATCAGGGCATGTCCGAAGTGGTCCAGGCCTACGTTGTCCATCATTTTCTGACCTTCTGTGCCATCCAGTACCGCAGTGATCTGTCCGCCCAGTACAGGGTTGGCCGGGTTGGTAAAATGGAGTTTCCACATACGGCTGGGAGCAGTGATGGAGTTCGTGGTCATAAAGTAGAAATCGCTGTCGTTGATTGGGTCCCAGGCGCCGTCTTCAGGACGCAGGAAAGTAGTAATACCCAGTGTATTACTGTTCGTGTTGATGGCAGAACCTGTCATGCCGGTCACATCGCCCAGTTCGGCCAATGTAAACGGAGAACCTGCAGCGGGAACGCTGGCGCTGGTTTCTGTCAGCAAACCGGTAACGGCTACGCCATACAGTTTGCCATTGGTCAGACCTGCTTTGTCAATATCCAGTCCGGTATTGGTTTTAGTACCCACATACACATATACCTGTCCGGGGGTAGCGTCATCCATACCGATCACAATGGTCGTGTCGCTTTCCATACCATGCGCTACATAGTTTTCCCACGATGCTTTACCGAAGCGGGGCAGCTCGTAAGAAGAGCCCATATTCGGGCCAGAAGCAATGTGTGCCATCGGGCGGCCTTCAGCACCGGATTCTTCCCCGTTCATATAGATACGAGCCGTGGTTCCTTTGCCGGTTTTAGCGTTGTAATAGGCGCTTGCCGGTGCCAGATCGCCGGAGCAGAAACGGTCAAATGCGGCCATGGTAGATGGTGAGGAAGAATAGTAGGTGTTATAGGTTCCGGTGGTATTATTCCACAGGTTCACCCTTTGCATCAGGTCGCTGCCGCTCAGTACTTTCAGGTCAGACTTGTTGATGATCCAACGGGAAACGAAGGTGCCGATAGAGCCATGCGCGCGGGTAGTACCAGAGCCTTTACCCAGCTCGTGGTTCATCAGCAGCGTGAAGGTTCCGTCGTAGTTGTCGTAAGCACCCAGGCCGTCAGGAATACCGGTCATGCGGTAGCCGCCGATGGTATCACCTACGGTGAGGATGGAAGTAATCTTCACACCGGGAGCAACCGGCAGAACATAAGGGGACTGGGAGGAGCTTGGCCCGGTCACCGCCTGGGCTTTGGCTTCTGCCGCAAAGAGCATCGGCAGGCAAAGCAAAGCTGGTACAAGTTTTTTCATTTTGTTTGTGTTATTTGTCACAAAAATCACATGGCAGTGTTGCCAAATTGTTATGCCAGCATGACAATAAAATGAAGGAAATGTAAACAGGCTTTAGCGGAGGTAATACTGCTTTTCTGAACCGGCTGTTAGTGGAGGGCATAAGCTTCCCTGCATATCAGTCGTGGTAGATGTACAAAGCTTCAACGGCAGTGTCGGTCACTTTTTTCGGGCCAAAGGAATGCCAGTACAGTTCGGGGCGTGTTAGGTCCAGGCCTTGGGCATAGACCGGCAGGGTATCGACGAAGGCAAAATCGCCGGGTTTGAAGGGATAGCCGGTCATCGGTTCCGTATTGCCGAACTGGAAAACATACTCCGGTTTGCAGGCCCCGATGCGCAGGCAGGGCATGCCCAGGGAGTCGGTCAGCCTGCGGCTCAGAGGAGAGGCTGTATCCAGGGTATTGGTAATCTCTATTTTGTCCGGAACGTAGCGCAGGAACACGGTATTGTGGTAGCCGGGCAAGGTCAGTATCCTTTTCCGTTCCTTAAAATGAGTGTTGATGTACGCCAGTGCCGCAGTATAAGCCGTAGGAAAAGGGTATAATTTTTCTTTGACCAGGTTGGGCAATAGTACCCGCGGGCCTCCGCCCGAGGGAATGGCTGAAAACAGGGAGGTATTGACAAAAAGGAGCAGGGAGAAGATGGCCAGCACAGGCCCGTTTTTTACCCCTTCGTGCAGCAGTTTCAGCAGGTAGCCGATCCAGAACGACAAGAGGGGAATGATCACATACAGGTAGCGGATGTCGAAGGACAGGGAGCCTGAGCTAGACTGGGGGTTCAGCAGCAGCATAGCCAGCAGGAAGACCAGGCTTGACGCACAGATCATCCGGAACTCAGCTGATAGCAGGCGTTTTCTGAACAGGAACAGGTAAAGAAATACAGGAATGGTCCAAAGAGGCACCAGGTTGATGTTGTGCAGGTCCATCACCAGCCATTCCGTAAGCTTCGCATATTTGACCAGGATGCTGTCCGTACTGTCCATGTCGGGACGGTTCAATGACTGGTGGGCCAACAGGTATTGGAGCAAGAGGGCGCTCAGCAAAAGGTTCAGTGCCAGGGCTACCCAGGTAAACCGTTCACGGAACCGGATATCGACGATCTCCTTACGGTACAGCATATAAAAGCACATCAGCCACCAGCATACCGCAGCCAGGTAGTGGCTCAGGAAAAGGAAATAGAGCGCTGCCAGCTGCAGGAACAGGAAGGCTGTTTTGCGGGACAGGCCAGAGGGTTTTTCAGTCATTTTCACTGTTGCCCAAAGGCTCAGTGCCGCGAAGAAGAAGTTGAAGGAATAGTAGCGTGTATTCGTTTCGATCATCAGGTAATTGACGGAAAGCAGCAGCAGCACAGCCGAATACAGGAACCATAGCCGGTCTTTCCCGGCAATCAAACGCAGGCAACACAGGAAGAGGAATAAGGCTGCAATGCCCCATACGGTAAATGCCAGGCGCAGTACGGTATCGCTATCCCCGAAATGACGCAGGATAAAGGCTGTGTAGTAGATATCCAGGGGCGGGTTATTGTACTCCAGCTGTTCGTTGATCAGTTGCCCGTTCCGGTATGAAAAGATGTTGCTCCCGTCATAACCCACTATAGCCCCGTACTTGTTGTAGTTTTTGGCAAACCATACCACGGATGCTTCGTCGTCCCACATAGGGGTGTGCGCCGGCCTGAAACAGGCGATGCCGGTATGGAGCACAAAAAGCAGGATCAGCAGCAGCCGCGTTTTCATTCAGTAATATAGTAAAGACCTATAAGGTTTTCAAAACCTTATAGGCCTGATATCAAAACACCATTTGTTTTTGAGCTGTTCAAAAACAAATGGTGCGAACTCTTAAAAAAAGGTATGGTTATTTGCCGGCAAAAGTAGCGGCAATATATTCACGGTTCAGTTTTGCAATATTCTCCAGGGAGATGCCTTTGGGGCATTCCGCTTCGCAGGCGCCGATATTGGTACAGCTTCCGAATCCTTCTTTATCCATCTGGTTCACCATGTTCACCACGCGCTCTTTACGCTCGGGTTCTCCCTGTGGCAGCAGGGCCAGGTGGGCTACTTTGGCAGAAAGGAACAACATGGCAGAAGCATTCGGGCAGGCCGCCACGCAGGCGCCGCAACCGATGCAGGCTGCCGCAGCAAAGGAGTCGTCTGCTTTTTGCTTTTCGATCGGCAGGCAGTTTGCATCCTGGGCGTTACCGGTGTTTACCGAGATATACCCCCCGGCCTGTACGATATGATCGAAGGAAGTACGGTCTACTACCAGGTCTTTGATCACCGGGAAGGCATCGGCGCGCCAGGGTTCTACAACGATAGTGTCGCCATTTTTGTACTCGCGCATATGCAGCTGGCAGGTCGTGTTTTGTGCCCAGGGGCCGTGTGCACGCCCGTTGATGTACATGCTGCACATACCACAGATACCTTCGCGGCAATCGTGGTCGAAGGCTACCGGCTCTTTGCCTTCAGCGATCAGCTGCTCGTTCAGTACATCAAACATCTCCAGGAACGACATTTCTGAAGAGATATCCTTTACCTGGTACGTTTCGAAACGACCTGCTGTTTTAGCGTTTTTCTGTTTCCACACCTTCAGTGTGAGATTCATATTGTAGTGTTCCATACCTATAAATTTGACAATTCGGCAATCAGGCAATTAGCCGATTTTCGTTTTGCTTGTTGCAATAATCTTAGTTACAATTTTATCAATTTCAAATAATAGTGGTTCTAAGTGTGTGCAATCAGGATAATGTTCTGACTCCTTGCAAAGAACTAACCAATATTTTGTTTCTTCAATCTCTTTAGCGGCTATTTTAAACTTATGAATAAAGTCCGCCTTGCTTTCTGCATTTTGTGCTTCATGAACATTAGCGCCGATTGAAGTGTCTGACTTCAATAATTGATGCGCAATAACAAATTTCCTCCCGGCTTCAAGCAGTTCAATGATTTGATAAGGGCAAGAGAGAACTCCATCGTTTTTACTAAAATAACATTCTCTCCCATCATTGCCGAATTGCCAAATTATCAAATTGACGAATCTACTTGTAAGACCTCGCACTCGGATGCACTACATCGTAGATCAGGTCTTCCTTGTGCAGCTCAAACTGGCTTTCGCCTTTGTATTCCCAGGCCGCTACATACATGAATTTGTCATCATGACGTTCTGCTTCTCCTTCTTCTGTCTGGTGCTCTTCGCGGAAGTGACCGCCGCAGCTTTCTTCCCTGTTCAGGGCATCCATGCACATCAGTTCTCCGAGTTCGATGAAGTCGGCCACGCGCTGGGCTTTGTCCAGCTCGGGGTTAAACTCGTCGATATCGCCGGGGATACGCACATTGCTCCAGAATTCTTTCTTCAGGGCACGAATTTCTTCAATTGCTTCTTTCAATCCCTGTGCATTACGCGCCATGCCGCATTTGTCCCACATGATCTTACCCAGGCGTTTGTGCATACTTTCCACACTCTCCGTTCCTTTGATGTTCATCAGCCTGTGGATACGGTCATTTACTTCTTTTTCTGCCGCTACGAAGGCAGGGTGGTCTGTGGGGATCGCTTTGGTACGGATCTCGTCTGCCAGGTAGTTGCCGATGGTGTAGGGGATCACGAAATAGCCGTCGGCCAGTCCCTGCATCAGGGCTGAGGCGCCCAGGCGGTTGGCGCCGTGGTCGCTGAAGTTGGCCTCGCCCAGGGCATACAGGCCGGGCACGGTGGTCATCAGTTCGTAATCCACCCACAGGCCGCCCATGGTATAGTGTACGGCAGGGTAGATGCGCATCGGCACTTCGTAAGGGTTTTCGCCGGTGATCTTTTCGTACATGTCGAAAAGGTTGCCGTATTTGGATTTTACGACTTCTTTACCCAGGCGGATGATCTCGGCTTCGGAAACATTTTCCAGGCCTTGCTTACCCACTTCTATTTTACCATAACGCAGGATCGCAGCAGCATAATCCAGGTACACTGCCTGCTTGCTTCCGCCTACGCCATAGCCTGCATCGCAACGCTCTTTTGCGGCACGGCTGGCTACGTCGCGCGGTACCAGGTTACCGAAGGCCGGGTAACGGCGCTCCAGGTAGTAGTCTCTTTCTTCTTCAGGTATATCGTTCGCTTTGCGCGTATCGTTTTGTTTTTTGGGTACCCAGATCCGGCCGTCGTTCCGCAGCGACTCAGACATCAGGGTCAGTTTCGACTGGTGGTCGCCGCTTACCGGGATACAGGTAGGGTGAATCTGTGTAAAGCAGGGGTTGCCGAAATAAGCACCTTGCTTGTGTGCTTTCCAGGCTGCCGTTACGTTGCTGCCCATCGCGTTGGTAGACAGGTAAAATACGTTGCCGTATCCGCCGCTGCACAGCAATACTGCGTGTCCGAAATGGCGCTCCAGCGCTCCGGTCACGAGGTTGCGGGCGATGATACCGCGGGCCTTGCCGTCGATCTTGACGATGTCCAGCATTTCATGACGGTTGTACATCGTTACATTGCCCAGGGCTACCTGGCGCTCCAAGGATTGGTAGGCGCCGATCAGCAATTGCTGGCCGGTCTGGCCTGCAGCGTAGAAGGTACGCTGTACCTGCGTACCGCCGAAAGAACGGTTGCTGAGCAATCCGCCGTATTCGCGGGCAAAAGGCACACCCTGTGCCACGCACTGGTCGATGATGTTGCCGCTGACTTCCGCCAGGCGATGTACGTTCGCTTCGCGGGCACGGTAGTCGCCACCTTTAATGGTATCGTAAAACAAACGGTACACACTGTCGCCGTCGTTCTGGTAATTTTTAGCTGCGTTGATACCGCCCTGTGCGGCAATAGAGTGCGCACGGCGCGGGCTGTCCTGGAAACAGAATGCTTTGACCTTGTAGCCCAGCTCTCCGAGGGAAGCCGCTGCGGAAGCCCCGGCCAGGCCGGTTCCGATCACGATCACTTCAATGCTGCGTTTGTTGGCAGGGTTAACGAGTTTACAGGTCGATTTATATTTTTCCCACTTTGTGGCCAGTTCGCCGGCAGGGATTCTATTATTCAGTGGCATATTCTTGAAATATTTTGAAACTGTTCTCTTTAAAAATTCAGGTCCTGCGGCTTCTTATTCGATCCAGTGCAGGTAAAAAGCAAGCGGCATCAGTGCAAACAGGATCGGTACGACGATGGAGAAGACGATGCCGGTGTTGCGGATGATGGCTTTGTAGCGCGCAGTGCCCATGCCCAGTGTCTGGAAGGCAGAGTAAAAGCCATGCACCAGGTGAAATGCCAGGGAAATACAACCGAGGATATACAGGACCACCACTACCGGGTTCTGGAAGGTGATGCGCATTTTTTCGTACAGGTCGATCTCTTCGCCCGTGATAAACTGGTTGGCACGGTTAGGGATCCAGAAATGAGACGTGTGCATGATCAGGAACAGCAATACAATGGTACCCAGCAGGCCCATAGAGCGGCTGTACCATTTGCTGGTTGCGTTGCCCGCTTTAACGGCGTAGCGGCCTGCGGAACGTTTCTTGCTGTTTTGGCTCCAGAGCATGAGGCCCTGGATGATGTGGAGCAGGAAGCCGATTACCAGGCCGACTTCCAGGATACGCGTTACCGCATTGGTGCCCATAAAGTGGGCTCCTGCGAGGAACTTCTCCTTCCCGTCCGGTAAAAAGATCTGGGCATTCAGGTACACGTGGATCACCAGGAAACTGATGAGGAATAAACCGGTAAAAGACATGACCAATTTTTTGCCGACCGAAGAAGTGAAGTGTTGTTTCCAAGTCATCATACTGAAAAGTACTTTTGTAACAGATTTGTAAAATTTTTGCAAATATAATTCTGTTGAACGGTATTGTCAAAGGAAAAGATCGCAAATCGTACCGCTTAGGTCATAAAAAAATAAAATTAATAGCCAGGACCTGTATTTCCCTGAGGCTTTACAGGTCATTGATCCGTATAAATATTTAAAAATTAGTGAAAGGAATGTAGCTTAGTACAAGCCGCATTATTTTTGGAACAAGCATATGAGGATGAGGTCGGCAGGAATGAACGCAATATGCCGGAACCCCTTTTTATGAGCTACCGAACCCTTACCATTGGCCTGTTGCTGACGACCGCCTTTTTGCCCGCAGCAGCCCAGGATGATCTGATTGCCAGGCGTTATGCCGATGAATTTGAATCGGTTGTAGCCGATGCCGCCACAAACAGGCCGGTCCCGGGCGTAACCATCATAAACCGCAGGCTCGGCCAATATGTCCGGACCGACTCCTCCGGCCGCTTTTCGATCGCAGCTGCCGGCAACGACCAGTTGCTGGTCCAGCATAGCCGTTACTTTACCGGCAATGTGCTGGCCAGGCCTAAACTGCGTCAGGATACCATTTTCCTGCAACCTAAGGTGTACCCGGCAGAGCGCCTGACGGCTATCGATGCGTACAGGAGCGACTCTATGGAGACACGCCTGGTGTACCGGAAAGCTATTGCCGATGCGGAAAGAAAAGTGAAATGGGTCTTCCTGCCTCCTCTGCTGATACAGGCGGACGGTTTGTTTTCCGATATCGCCCAAAGGATATCCGGGCAGAAAAAACGCGACAGGTCTTTGTTGCGGGCGATCACGAGTGGGGAGCAGGAGCGTTATATCGCCTTACGGTACAATCCGGAAAAAGTAAAGCAGGTGCTGCAGCTCAGTGACAGCATGGCCTCGGACTTTATCGTCCGCAACCCGATGCCCTATACTTTTTGCGTGAGTGCCACTGACTTGGACATTTACCGCTGGATCAAAGAGCGGACACCGGCGGCGGGCCGGTAATACGGATTTATTGCACAAAGCAGGCTGCCTTAGCGGTGCAATCCTTATTTTCGCTGCGCAAACTTTTCTATAATTATATGTATCCTGATTTTCAATACCTGCTGCAAAGCCTGCTGAATACACCGATGCCGGAATGGCTGGGGATATTCAAGACTTTCGGATTCCTGATGGCGCTTGCGTTTATTGCAGCCCTTTTTGTCATTACAGCCGAAATGAAGCGGAAAGAGAAAATGGGCTTGCTGGTTCCGGTAGAAGGGGATATCACAGTTATAGACCCGGCTACGAAAAAGAAGGTGACGAAAAGAGGATGGGTATACCCCCACGAGCGCATGAGCAGCATCCTGATGATCGCTGCGATCGGCGGCCTGGCCGGGGCCAAGATATTCAATGCTTTTGAGACCTGGGATTACTTTATCCAGGACCCCATCGGCAGTTTGTTTTCCCGCAGCGGGCTCACCTTCTATGGCGGGTTGATCACCGCTACGGCCCTGCTTTATTTTTATGCGCGTAAGTACAGGATTCCCTTTGATGTGCTGTGCGATGCTGCAGCTCCGGGCCTGATGCTGGCCTATGGTATCGGCAGGCTGGGTTGTCATTTTTCCGGCGACGGCGACTGGGGGATCTTTAACAGCGCTTATATTGCAGATACGGCAGGTGTCTTAAAAGCAGCCACGAAAGAACAATTCCAGACCGTGGTGCAAACCTACCCCGAATGGTTTATGCGGTACAGCGATGCGAAGAATATGCACGATCTCGCAGCCATTCCCCATGCGTATGTACCGGCACCGTCCTGGCTCCCGGATTGGTTCCTGGGTATGAACTATGTGCACAATGTAAACAATGAAGGCATCATGATACCCGGCTGTACGGGTAATTATTGCACCGCCTTGCCGGTCAGTGTATTCCCGACCGCATTATACGAGGCTATTGTCTGCACCGGTCTTTTTGCATTCCTCTGGGGCATCCGTAAACGCTTTGCACAACCCCTGCACCTGTTTGGCGTGTACCTGGTCCTGAACGGCCTGGAACGCTTTTTTGTGGAAAAGATCCGGGTCAATTACAAGTACGACTGGGGCTTCCTGCACCCGACACAGGCGGAGATCATTTCTGCAGGCCTGGTGCTGATCGGTGTGGTCATCCTGCTGGTGTACAGGAGGAAGCCCGTCAATTCCGCCCCAACCGCGTAAGTCTTTCTGCGGGCTGTACGCAATGCAATAGAACAGAATGGAAAACTACGCTATTGTTTTATTTATCCTGGCGCTGATGATTGTGCTGTCCAGCCTGGCGGACCGCATCAAGCTGCCGTACCCCATCCTGTTGATCACTGCAGGTATTACCATTGGCTTCATTCCCTCCATGCCCCAGGTACAGCTGGACCCGGAGATCGTGTTCCTGATTTTCCTGCCCCCGCTTTTGTACGACGCGGCCTTCAATATTTCCTTTAAAGAGTTTCGCACCAATATCAATACCATTACGACGCTGGCGATACCCCTGGTGTTTATGACGGCGTCTGCTATTGCGGTAGTGGGGCATTACCTGATCGGTATGAGCTGGCCGGTCTCCTTTGTGCTGGGG
The DNA here is from genome assembly GCA_016786525.1 of Chitinophagaceae bacterium. Classification (GTDB taxonomy): domain Bacteria; phylum Bacteroidota; class Bacteroidia; order Chitinophagales; family Chitinophagaceae; genus Rurimicrobium. The sequence goes on along the minus strand of JAEUVW010000017.1, from coordinate 11,472 downwards.
GCCATCTTATCCGCTACCGATGCGGTAGCGGCCATGAGCATCACCAAGGGGCTGGGGCTTTCGCATAAGACCAATACGATACTGGAAGGCGAGAGCCTGGTCAATGATGCCTCTGCACTGGTGGCCTACCGCTTTGCCGTAGCGGCAGTGACCGGTACTTCATTTGTCATCTGGAAAGCATCGCTGACCTTTTTGATCCTGCTGGGCGGCGGCTTCCTGGTGGGCCTGCTTGTCGGAAGGCTGCTGGGTTTTATCCTGCTCCGCGTACAGCATAATGCCCTGGTGACGATCAGCTTTATGCTGCTGATGCCTTTTGTAACGTACCTGATCGCGGAAGAACTGCACGTGTCCGGCGTCATCGCGGTAGTGGTGCTGGGGCTGTCGATTGCACACCTGAGCCGCAAGGTATTTCCTGAAAACCTGAAAGCGGAATCCCGTACGATCTGGGATATCATCATTTTTATGCTGAATGGCCTGATCTTTATCCTGATTGGCCTGGAATTGCCTTATGTATTACGCTCTATTGAAAATGCAGACATCGGCCTGTACTCACTCTATGCACTGATCATTACCCTGGTAGCGCTGGGCATAAGGATGGCCAGGGTGTTCCTGCAAAAAATCAACCTGCAGAAAGGTTTTCAGAAAGACAGCCGGAAAATCAAGGAAGAAGAACTGCTGGACTTCGGCAACAGCCTGATCATCAGCTGGTCGGGTATGCGTGGGATCGTATCGCTGGCCATCGCGATCGGTCTGCCCGAAAACCTGGCAGATGGCAGTCCTTTCCCGCACCGCCATGCGATTATTTTTATCTCCGTGATGGTCGTGTTATTTACACTGGTAGGGCAGGGGCTGAGCTTGCCCTGGATCATCAAAAAGTTCGGACATCATCCCGGGCCGCAACGGAAACGTTAGTGCCTGATGCTGATCTGCTCGTAGTGCTGGCTGCCGTTTTCCTCTTCCAGGCACAATAGATATTGCCCTGAAGGAACATCCAGCTGCAGGCGGCATTTGTTGTCGGTAAATACCGCTGCCGCGCTGTACACGATACGCCCGCCAATATCCAATACACGGACGCGCTGCGGCTTGTTGCCGGTAACTTTTATGGTCAGGTCTCCGTTCCCCGGGTTCGGGTATACGGAAAAGGCAGCCTGGGCTTTGTTTTCTTTGACCGATACTATTTCTATCCATATCGCTTTACGGAACGTGTCGGCATCGACAATAGCCTCTATGTTTGCCGTAGTAGTGACGGAAGGGATCGTAAAAGTGCTGCCTATTTTATTGACAGTGCTCATCGGTACTGAAACGGGGCTGAAGCTGCCGAAGTCGCTTGCAAAATTGCCTTGCAGCATCCAGAACATATAGGGTGCTAATGGCCAGCCGGTGTTCAGCCGGAAACGGGCTTCCACGGGAAAACTGCTTAACCCTGCAACAGGAGCGTCATTGTTCACGCGCCAGTCGGCAATGACCCAGGAACGGTAGGACGTCAGTGCAGCAGGGTGGTTGTAAAAAAGACCCGTGGTATCGCTTTCGCCCCACCAGGTGGAATCGGTGAGGAAAGCAGAAGCTTCGTGCAGGTTGTATAGTTCATTTTGCCTGCTGAAATCTGCACGTGGGTTGAAGATGCGGGCATTGCTGATGCTGACGATGGCACTGCCACCGCTGGCGCTGTCGTTGTACACCGCCATGCCCAGGCCCGCTGTACCGGCCCTGGTAGATTGGTTGCCGATGATCTGCCCGCCACGGATATACAGGTCATTGTTGCCTTTGGCATAGATGGCAGCGGCATAAGTGGTGTCCGTTGTATTATAGCCGATGATGCTGCTGTCGCTCATGGAGAATTGGCTGTTCAGCAGTAAGATGCCTGCGCCGTGGAACTGAGTCTTGTTGGCTGCAATGATGCTGTTGTTGGCAAGGGAAAGCGTACCGTGGAGTATGGCTATACCCCCGCCTGTCTGTGCCGTATTCCTGCTGACCATTGTTGCATGGTGAACCTGAATTGCATTCAGGCTATAAATACCTCCCCCGGAAATACCGGCTACATTGCTGTCCACTAAGCTGCCCTCAGCCAGGCTGAGCTCGGCGCCGGCATAGATAGCCCCGCCATTTTCAAATGCACTGTTGCGCATAAGCCTGCTGTTGCCGTTTAGGCCGACTGCTCCTTCGGAGTAGATGGCGCCCCCGTTGGGTGCTGAGGCTGTGGCTTCATTGCTGTAAAAATGGGTGTGCCCCTGCAGGACCAACAGTGTGGCCGCATCTGCACAAACTGCGCCACCGCCTTTACCGGCATTGTCCCGGGCGGCACCGTTTTTGATATCCAGGTCCCGGAGTGACAGGCGGACAAGCGGTCCTGCGGATGGGTTTTGCAGCATGATCGCCGTACTGTCATGCGTCGCATCGATCGTCGATTTGGCTGTTGGCGTGATCGTGCCGGTCAGGGACAGGTTTTTATCAATAAGGATATAGTACTCCTTAAATGTATCGGCGCTCAGCACCAGGCTGTCGTCTGCAAGGGCAGCAGACACAGCACTTTTGATGTCTGTATAGGTGGGGGCAGTAGCAGTTCCTCCCCGGTATACGGTAATGGTTTGAGCAGTACCGGCAAATACGGAAAAGAAAAAGGAGGCAAAGAGTACTTGTTTTTTCATTTGGTGGGTAGCGTTAGTGCGGCGTAATATACTGGAAACAACGAAATGTTATGTTGCCGTATCCTGATAAGCAAGAATATGTCCAGGGTTGAAATTTAAAACCGGTTATTTGTTGATGATATAAGATTTTTGTTTTTGCAATTGATCATACTGCAATTTAAAAGAGGGTAAAAAAGTTATCAACTCTTCAAGTTTACTTGTACTACAGTTCAATACAACTACGGTAAGATGATAACGATCAAGATTTTGCTGATGCGCCAGGTTCTTGTCTATTGTGAGTAAAATGCCAAACCCATTGTCATTACAGTAAGTCATCAGCTTCCCATTTTTAATCCCGCTTAACCCCAATTCCCTTACCGTATATACCTCAAATTCCTGTAAGTGATTTTTTAAACGTTTGGTGATACATTCGTCAAGCAAAATTTTCATTGAGAATGTTTGTAGAAGTTTCGATTAGTTTTTGAGACATTTCCAGCACTTTCAGCACCTGATATCGGGCAACTCCCTCAAAGTCTTCAAGAAAGGTCTCGATGGTATCTCCAGATTCAAGGTAGTCAAAGAGATGTTTAATGGGTACCCTGGTTCCAAAAAAGACCGGAGTTCCCCCAAGGATTTCTGAGTCAATATTAATCACACGCCCTTCCATAACTGAATTTTTGTCTTTCAAATATACGTTTTTCTTCCCGATTGTCCTTCGATAGGAGACAATGATGAGGCCATGCTCGTTTGATTTATATCATTGCAAAGAAGTGCAGCGACTGTATAGTGTACATAAAAATCCCGCTCGTTGCGGAGCGGGATTTTTATTATTTTCTCTCGATAATGTAGAGGTCTTCATTGTCTCTTTTCATCCGGTAATGTTCCCGTGCATAGCGCTCGAGTGTTCCGGGGTCACTTTTCAGTAAATACAGTTCGCGTTCCATTCCTTCCGTTTTCGCGGTCAGGAAGCGGATATTGTCTTTTACATCCTGTAATTGTTTACGGGTGTCCTTCTGGGTCATCCAGTCGTTTTGGTCAAATAACGTCATCCAGACCACAAAAGCAGCCGAAGTGAGCATGTATTTGTTGAAGAGTAAACCGAAGACCTTTTTCATATTATTTGCCGAATTTCAGTTTTTTGCCGGGATAATAAGCCGCAGCACCCAGTTCCTCTTCGATACGCAGCAACTGGTTGTATTTGGCCATACGGTCGGAGCGGGAAGCGGAACCGGTTTTGATCTGACCACAATTCAGGGCTACAGCCAGGTCGGCGATGGTGTAATCTTCCGTTTCGCCGCTGCGGTGGCTCATGATAGTGTTGTATCCTGCGCATTGCGCCATAGATACGGCGTCAATCGTTTCGGAGAGCGTGCCGATCTGGTTTACTTTCACCAGCAAGCCGTTCGCAATATTTTCCTGGATCCCTTTTTCAAGCCGTTGTACATTGGTGACAAACAGGTCGTCGCCCACCAGCTGTACTTTATTGCCCAGTGCATCTGTCAGGGCTTTCCAGCCTTTCCAGTCATCTTCGTCCATACCGTCTTCGATGCTGACGATGGGATATTTTTTGCACCATTTTACCCAGTAGGCGACCAGCTCTTCACTGCTCATTTTTGCTCCGCCTGACTTATGGAAATGATATTTTTTAGATTTTGCGTCCCAAAGCTCGCTGATGGCAGCATCCATAGCGATCGCTACCTGGTCGCCGGGTTTGTAGCCTGCTTTCTCAATCGCTTTCAACACGGTTTCGATGGCCTCCTCGTTGCTTTTGATATCAGGAGCAAAACCACCTTCATCACCTACGTTTGTAGAGTATCCTTTTTCTTTCAGGACGGTTTTCAGCTGGTGGAAGATTTCCACACCCCAGCGCAGTCCTTCACTGAAGGAAGAAGCGCCTACCGGTACGACCATGAATTCCTGGAAATCGATCTTGTTGTCGGCATGTGCACCGCCGTTCAGGATGTTCATCATCGGAACAGGCAGGGTTTTTGCATTCGCACCGCCTACATAGCGATACAGGGAAAGGCCGGTGGACTGTGCAGCCGCCTTGGCAGCCGCCATGCTTACCGCCAGAGTAGCGTTGGCGCCCAGTTTGGATTTGTTGCTGGTGCCGTCCATTTCGAGCATCAGCTTGTCGATCTCCCGCTGGTTCGTTACTTCCGTTCCATAGAGCTCTTCAGAGAGTTTTTCATTGATGTTGTTTACCGCTTTCAGCACGCCTTTACCCAGGTATTTTTTCTTGTCGGCATCGCGCAGCTCTACGGCTTCGTGTTTGCCTGTGGAGGCTCCTGACGGTACGGCTGCCCGGCCCATAGAGCCATCGCTGGTATGCAGGTCAACTTCTACTGTAGGATTGCCGCGGGAATCCAGTATCTGGCGGGCGTGGATGTTGGTAATAAAACTCATAGAAAAAAATTAGCTGGTTTTAAATTTGGTGCAAAAATAATGAACTTGTTGTTAATGTGAATAATGTGGTTATTGTGGGCAATGTGGTTAATGTTAGGTATGTATTGCAATTGATGGGAAATATGTATGATCAGTTACTGTGATAAGCTCAGGACATATTCGGCACAGGATTGAATATCCCATTTCATATCCTGAATGGTATAGGATGTGCGTTTGATCAAGGGCTCTTCCCAGTCCGCATTTCTGATTAAGTATGCGATAAAAACGCCATTTGCATCGCCACTCCCATACCAGCCGCCGTCGATCGTAAAATCATTATAAGTGGCTTGAAACATATCTTCTGTCAATAAAGTATCATCGCCGGTATCTTCATATTCCGCCAGCTCATCCTTTACCAATTGCCAATTTCCGGATAACATAACTAAAGTGCGTCAGAAGGTGTTCACCCTGTGCCCATTAAGCATTCTTCATTAAAAATTAACCATTAATTACGCTCCCGCTATCACAGATATCTCTACCTGCACACCTTTGGGTAAGCCTGCTACCTGTACGGTTTCGCGGGCGGGGAAATTGTCGGTAAAATAGCGCGCGTACACTTCATTGACCGCAGCAAATTTGCCCATGTCCATCAGGAAGATCGATGTCTTGATGATGTTGGAGAAATCCATGCCCGCTTCCGTAAGGATGGCTTTAATGTTGTTCATCACGATCTCTGTCTCCTGTGCGATATCGCCGGTAAACAGGGTGCCGTCTTTGGGGTCCAGTGCGATCTGGCCGGAAACAAACAGCATATTGCCGTATTGTACGGCCTGGTTATAGGGCCCGATGGGAGCAGGCGCATGCTCAGTGCGAATTATTTTCTTGTCCATGGCACAAATGTACGCGCTACCGCTAACTTTGCCCGGCATATGGAACAGATTTTATTGATCGATACTTCGGCGGATCACTGCACGGTTGGGCTGGTCAGGGACGCAGAGCTGGTGCAGGCTTTACAGCATGAAGAACGCCAGAGCCAGGCTGCGGTGATCAATCCCCTGGTGGAGCAACTCTGCAAAGAAGCCAATATCCAGCTTGCAGACCTGAATGCGATAGCGGTTTGTTCCGGCCCGGGGTCTTATACCGGCCTTCGTATCGGTATGGCCGCGGCTAAAGGCTTTGCTTATGCGTTGAATAAACCCCTGATCCTGCATCATAAACTCGAACTGCTGGCACAGCAGCTGATGCGGGTCAATGACGATTTCTGGCAGTATGCCGTGCTGATCGGGGCACGCCCGGGAGAGTTTTTTTATGCAGCTTACGATGCGGAAATGAACATCATCCACCAACCGGTGCATGGCACTACCGAAAACATCAAAGCCCTGATCGATGAACTCTCTGTGACATCGGCCTGCCTTACAGGCGATCAGCAGGCTGCAGCGGTATTCGGGGAACGGGTATTGCTCGCCCCGCAGATCGATTTTAAACTCTGGGCGGCTTGGGCTGCCAGGAGCCTGGCGATGCAAAATTTTGCCGATGTCGCTACGGCAGTCCCTTTCTATATGAAAGAGGTGTTCATCTACCAGCCCCGGGACAAAGACAAAAAATAATTCTTCCATCCCCTTGTGGAATTTTGCAGGACCCCAGGTCTTTTATGTACAAAATACAAAGATCATGGAAAGCAAACTCCTGCTGCAAAGCAGCTACCTCGACATTGTCTTTTACGGACGCAACAAGGCTTACGGAAGCTACGAATTGCGCAGTTCCTACCTGCAGCGCATGAAAAAGGCGGGCCTGTATATTTTCTCCCTGGCCTTACTGCTCGTTGTGTATACTGCCTGGAGCAACCGCGCAAAACCTGTACCTGTATTGCCTTTAGATAAAACACCGGCTGTGGTGACCCTCGTGAACCCCGAACTGGATATACCGAAGCAGGTACTGGAGCCTCCTGCACCTCCGAAAGCCGCAGACCTGAAAACAGAACTCTTTATCCCTCCGGAAATCGTCGATGATAAAACAGTGCAACAGCACGAGATGCTGGCCACGCAGGATGAGTTGAAAGAAGCTGTTGCCGGTACGATGAAGGTCGGCGGTTCAGAGATCGGGGACGAATCGCTGGAGATACGGGAAGGCGACCCGAATGGCAGGAGGGGAGAAGTAGAAGGGACGGCGAAGAAAGAAAGCGCAGAGATACCGGTGTTCGTAGAGCAGATGCCTGAATTTCCCGGCGGGGAAGCGAAGCTGATGGAATACCTAGCCAACAATATCCGATATCCTGACCAGGCTGTGAATGCACGGCAGCAAGGTAAAGTGCAGGTAAAATTCGTCGTCAATGAAGACGGATCAGTGTCTAACGTGATGGCGATACGGGGATTTGGATTCGGATCAGAAGAGGAGTCCATAAGAGTAGTCAGCGGCATGCCCCGCTGGAAACCCGGTCGCAACAATGGTAAGCCGGTAAAAGTATGGTATCAGCTGCCGGTGATCTTCCGCTTGAACTGAGAAGGGTAGTCGCGGGCCTCGCGCTCCAGCATGGCCTTTAAAGCCCTGGCCATCCTGCGGTTTTCTTTATTGCTGATCTCGCGCACGCCCCGGTCGCCTTTTTCATTGCTGAAATGGCTGTTGATCAGTACGCGGTAATCGTCGGCGATAAAGACCATGATCTCGCGCTGGTCGTTCTCCCGGTCCAGGGGCCGGCTGGCAATCTGGAACACTTCCGGTGCGTCGGGGTGATGGTAATAGGCAATGTATTGCTGCTCTAAAAAAAGCCTGATGATGCGGATATTATCACTGACGGCAAAATCACTTTTGACAGCGATGAAACGCAGGGTCTGGATCCTGCGATAGATCATCAGTCCGATGGTGAAGAAGACCAGGCCGGTGACGACAAAGGGAAGTATATTGTGCAGGGAAAATGCAAAGCGCTCATCACCGGTAAGGATGCTGACAAAAAACAGGCTGCCGATCAGCAGCAGGAACACCAGGCTGCCCACGATAGGGAGTATGGATACTATCGTTCGTTGGTTGAGCGGGTAGCGTAAGTGTTTCCGGATATAGCCCAGGTCTTTGAGCAATGGGCTGTGCCAATGGGAAGAGCCGGGGGTTTCGAGTCGTTGCTGCATGCCTGCCGAATAATGATTAATGCTTAATTTTTAATGCCTTAACGGTTCAATGGGTAATGTTTAATGCTTTGAATTCGATTCCTGTCTTCAGGGCTCAATGAACCCTGAAGACAGGAAAAAGTAAGATAGCATGTAAAAATAAAAACCACCCCTTAAGAGTGGCTTTCAAAGTATAAAGAGTTGGTGCTATTTCAAAGAAACGGCATCTTTCAGGAACTGCTCCAGGCCCAGGTCGGTCAGCGGGTGCTTCAGCAGGCCGAGAATAGAAGACAAGGGGCAGGTGCAGACATCGGCTCCGGCTTCTGCGCAGCGCACAATGTGCAGAGGATTGCGGATCGAAGCAGCCAGTACTTCGGTCATAAAGCCTTGTGTGTTGTACACATTGACGATCTGCTCGATCAGTTGTACACCGTCCCAGCTGCTGTCGTCGATACGGCCGATAAACGGAGACACAAAGGTAGCGCCTGCTTTGGCAGCAAGAATTGCTTGCCCGGCAGAGAATACCAGCGTACAGTTGGTTTGAATACCGTTGTCGGTAAACCATTTGATGGCCTTCACCCCGTCTTTGATCATTGGGACCTTCACCACGATGTTGCTGTGGATGGCTGCCAGTTTTTTCCCTTCGGCGACAATGTCATCAAAGTTTACAGACAATACTTCCGCACTCACCGGGCCTTCAACGATATCGCAGATCGCACGGTAGTGGTTCAGGATGTTTTCCGTACCGGAAATGCCTTCTTTGGCCATCAGAGTAGGGTTGGTGGTCACGCCGTCCAGGATGCCCAGGTCGTTTGCTTCTTTGATTTGTGCCAGGTTGGCCGTATCGATAAAAAATTTCATTTGTAATATTTTTGCCGTGCAAAGTTATTACAAGATATCCGTTTTCAGGCGGCTAATTTTAGTCCTCCCTTAATGGAAAAAGGCATAGGCAATACAGATAGCAGCAGTAAAGCCGGCCAGGTCGGCGATCAGGCCGCAAATCAGGGCATGGCGCGAATTTTTGATGTCTACACTGCCGAAGTAGACTGCCAGTACATAAAAGGTCGTTTCGGTAGTGCCCTGCAGTACTGCCGCCAGCCTGCCCTGGAAGGAGTCCACACCGTATTTGGTGATCACATCTACCATCAGTCCCCTGGCCCCGCTGCCGCTCAGGGGTTTCATCAGGCCGATGGGTATGGTCGGTACAAAATCCGTATTCATACCAAATGCAGCTACAATAGTGGCAATGCCGTTGACAATAAAGTCCATGCAGCCGGAAGTGCGGAATACGCTGATGGCCAGCAGCATAGCGATCAGGTAGGGGACGATGCGGATCGCTGTGGTAAACCCTTCCTTCGCTCCTTCAATAAAGTTGTCGTATACATTCTGCTTCCGTATGGCCCCGGCAGCGATGAACAGCATCACCAGGAACAGGATGAAGCCACTGCCGATACTGCCGATCCTCCGGCTCATTTCGTCCGGGGGAAGATGGGAGATCATCAGGTAGATGCCGATGATCAGGGCCGCAAAGCCGCCGACAAACAGGAGCACCGGCAGTTTGAACAGGTTGATCTTCTGGAATGCAGCCACCATGATCATGCCGGTAATGAACGCAACAAAGGTGGCGATCAGCGTCGGCAGGAAAATATCTGCGGCATTAAAGTTGGTCAGGCCTTCTTTCATCGCCAGGGTCTGGCGCATCGCAATAACGGATGTGGGGATCAGTGTAACGCCCGCAGTGTTCAATACCAGGAACATGATCTGCGCATCGCTGGCCGTATCCTTGCTGGGATTCACGCTTTGCAGGTCTTTCATCGCGTTGAGACCCAAGGGTGTGGCGGCATTGTCCAGGCCCAGCATATTGGCGGAGAAGTTCATTGTCATGCTGCCGTAAGCAGGGTGGTCTTTGGGTACGCCTTTGAACAGGGTGCGGAAAAAAGGGGCTACGCCTTTGGCAAATAGGTTGATCAGCCCGGCTCGTTCCCCGATCTTCATGATACCCAGCCAGAGCGACATCACGCCGGTAAGGCCGATGGAAATCTCAAAGCCCGTCTTTGAACTGTCGAACAGGTTGTTCAGCATGGTGCCGAACATGTCCGCCTGGCCCAGGAAGATGGCTTTGTAACAGGCTACGATAAAGCCGATCAGGAAAAAGGAGATCCAGATATAATTAAGGGTCATGGATGGATATTAAAGAAGCTGGGATAAAGCTAAAAATTTATTTTGGAAACAGGGGTTTTTACATCGTGGTAAAACAGCAGTTGCCAGTCTTCTTTCCGTCCCTGTGTGGCGTATTGCTCCCGCAGTTCCATTGCTTTGCGCCCGTCGTAGTCGTACTTGGCAATGTATTTTGTCTTGATCTGTTTGTACTGCGGGGCTTCGTCGCCGCCGAAGAAGATCTTTTGCCCGTCTGCTTCGATGAGGAATACAATATGCTGCGGGCAATGGGCGCCGGAATGTGTAAAGTGAATATAGCCGTCTATGTCACCCGTCTCGCCGCTGAGCCAGAGTATGTTTTCCAGGCCCAGCAAATGCTCCACATCCTGCGGTACATAGGACGGCGCTCCTTTCTCTACGGCAAAAGCCGCTTCAGGCCTGTAGATGCAGTATTGCGCATTCGGGAAAGTGGCTTTGGCATTGCCATAGTCGTCTTCATAGGTTGCACCGCCGATGTGGTCCTTATGCAGGTGGCTGAGCAGTACTTTCGTTACGTCTTCGGGTTCATAGCCGTGCCGGCGGAGGTTGTCGTGTATCTGCAGCACGCCCTGCTCATTGCTGAAGCCCAGGCCGGTATCCAGCACGATCAGGTCCCGGCCCGTATCGACCAGGAAAGGCTGTATCTCTACCAGCAGTGAGCCCGTGGGGCGTTCTTCCAGGATATGCTTGTGTTCGTCGAAAGGAATAAATTTCTTGTCATGCCCGATGGTAAAAGTGCCTTCAGACAAGGGATATATCTGCGTCATGGATGCGTGGCTCAGTGTTAATTCAGCGGCAGCTCGATCTCGTAAGTCTTTCCTTTTTTCGCCGGCAGGTTGCGTGCCCGCAGCCAGGGGTTCATGACTTTCAGGATCTTGTAGCTGCTGCCCTGAGCCTGCGCAAAGGTAGCAAGATTCGTTATTGCGGTATCAACAGTCAGTACCCGGGTGCGTAAAGGTCTGTAAGTGTCTTCGGGCTGCAGGATATAGCCCCAGGAAGAGGCCGTGCTGATCAGGTTTTTGAATGCCAGTATCCGGAAAATGTAGCGGTTGGTTTCTTCCGGTAGCGCAAGGTCGTAGTAATTGTTGCTGCCCTGGAAAGTGGCATGTCCGTTGTAGCCGCCCATGCCACAATTATAGGAGGCCGCAGCGGCTGTCCAGCTGCCGAAT
>JAEUVW010000083.1 GCA_016786525.1 Chitinophagaceae bacterium | reverse complement strand
ATGGCTTCTTTCTGTGTCGAAAAATTCGGCCCCGAACGCCTGAAAGAAATCGGGCAAAGCGATATAGACCATCGTATTGGCCAGTTTGAGGCCCTGGCCAGGTTTTAACCCTTTACATTTAAGCTGTTTTTATCCGTACCTTTGCCACCATTTTCTTTCTTTATAAACGATACAATAATATATGAGTACTATTGCCAAATCCAATATTGATTTCTCGCTGGCCCACAGGGTAGCGGATATGAGCCTTGCTGCCTGGGGCCGTAAAGAGATCAGGCTTGCCGAAGCGGAAATGCCGGGCCTGATGGCCATCCGTGAAGAGTATGGTTCAAGCCAGCCCCTGAAAGGCGCACGCATAGCAGGTTGCCTGCATATGACCATACAGACTGCCGTACTGATCGAAACACTGATCCACCTGGGCGCAGAGGTAAAATGGAGCTCCTGCAACATCTTCTCTACGCAAGACCAGGCCGCCGCTGCCATTGCTGCTGCCGGTATCGGCGTGTTTGCCTGGAAAGGCCAGACGCAGGAAGAAGCAGACTGGTGCATCGAACAAACCCTGTTCTTCGGTGCTGCAGACAAACCCTTGAACATGATCCTCGACGATGGTGGCGACCTGACCAACATGGTCTTTGACAAATACCCCGAGCTGATCAGCGGTATCAAAGGTCTGAGCGAAGAAACCACTACGGGCGTACACCGCCTGTACGAGCGCATGGCGAACGGTACTTTGCCGATCCCTGCCATCAACGTAAACGACAGTGTGACCAAATCCAAATTCGACAACAAATACGGTTGCCAGGAAAGCCTGGTTGATGCCATCCGCCGAGCTACGGATGTAATGATGGCCGGAAAGATCGCTGTTGTGGGCGGCTACGGCGACGTGGGCAAAGGTTCTGCGATGAGCCTGCGCGGTGCGGGTGCCCGCGTGATCGTTACCGAGATCGACCCGATCTGCGCCCTGCAGGCTGCTATGGACGGTTTTAGCGTCATGCCGATGAGCGAAGCCGTGAAAGTGGCTGATATCATCGTTACCGCTTCCGGTTGCCGCGACCTCATCACCGGCGAACATTTCAAGCTGATGAAGGATAAGGCCATCGTGTGCAACATCGGCCACTTCGATATCGAAATCGATATTGCCTGGCTGAACAGTAACTACGGTCATACCAAAGACACCATCAAACCACAGGTAGACCTGTACAACGTAGACGGTAAAGACATCATCATCCTGGCAGAAGGCCGCCTGGTCAACCTGGGTTGCGCTACAGGCCACCCCAGCTTCGTGATGAGCGCCAGCTTCACCAACCAGACCCTGGCCCAGATCGAGCTTTGGACGAATGCAGACAAATACGAAAACAAAGTGTATGTACTGCCTAAATTCCTCGACGAGAAAGTAGCCCGCCTGCACCTCGGCAAGATCGGCGTGAAACTGGAAGTACTGAGCGATGCACAGTCTGCTTACCTGGGCGTACCGAAAGAAGGACCGTTCAAAAGCGACATGTACCGCTACTAGTCTGCATTTATAATATATTTGTCATCCCGCAAACATGGTTTGCGGGATTTTTTATAAACCTTTTTCCATAATGAAATATCTCAACGCAATTATACTTATTTGCTGCTGCCACGCTGCTGTAGGTCAGGGTTCAAGATCTGATACTTTTTATTTTTCGCGCTATATGGATACGAGTAGTAAAAAGGATGCACAATATTTTAAAGTTTATACCTATGAATTCAGCACTTTAAAAATATCGGACTACACAAAAGATGGACAATTAGTGTCGTCAGGTTTTTATAACGTCAGTTACCCTGAAGTAAAAGATGGATATTTCAGAATGTATTCTACAAAAGGGGCATTAGAATCTGAAGGGAATTATATAGAAGGAAAAAAATCTGGATTATGGGCATACTATCGGGAAGATGGCAGCTTACACTATGAAGAAAATTATGCTGAGGGCAAACTAAGCGGTAAGCTAAAATCATATTACAGGGACAAATCCTTAAAAAGAGAAGAGAATTACAACAATGGTGAATTTGTAAATGGAAAATGTTTTACTCTTAGCGGAAAAGACACCACTCATTTTCCATTTAAAGAAATGCCCGAGTTCGAGGGAGGAGAAAAAGCAATGTTTAAGTATCTCGCTCAGGAGGTCAGATATCCGGAGAAAGCAATCAACAAAGGCATCCAGGGAGTAGTCAAAATCATTTTTATTGTTGACAAAAACGGCCAGCTGCAGGACATCAAAATCTACAAAGGCGTTTATCCATCCTTAAATTATGAGGCCATACGCATTATAGAAAAAATGGACGTTTGGAAGCCAGGAAAGATCGATGGGGAAATTGCAGAAACAAAATTCATTATACCCATCAAGTTTGTTCTTCAATAAATAAGTACCATCTTTAGGTTTGCCTTTTATTACCGCATTTGAGCAATTTTTTACAAAAAATAGTCGTCATCGGCCCGGAAAGCACGGGCAAGAGCACACTGAGCGCGGCACTGGCCGCTCATCTGCAAACGGTGTGGGTAGATGAATTTGCGCGCGGGTACCTGGAGCAACAGGACAATACTTACGGGTATGAAGACCTGCTGGCGATTGCCAAAGGCCAGATCGCGTCGGAAGACCGCTTGTCCGCGTCAGCAAACCGCTTCCTGGTCTGCGACACCGACCTGTACGTGCTGATGGTCTGGTGCCATCACCGCTTCGGGAAGGTACACCCCTTTATCCTCGAAGAGATTGCGCGCAGGCGCTATGACGCCTACATCCTTTGCCAAACGGATATCCCCTGGACACCCGACCCCCAGCGGGAATACCCCGACCACAGCGAACGCCTGTATTTCTACCATATTTATAAGGACATCGTCCTCAACTCAGGCCGCCCGTTTATCATGGTGCAGGGTCATGAACAGCAAAGGCTGGAACAGGCTTTAAGCTCCGGCTTCTTCGGCCTGCCGGAAACGCGGAATAAGTAATACCTTCGCAGGCGCAATGAATCTTGACATTTTATACCAGGATGAGGACATCGTGGTGGTGAACAAACCGGCCGGCACTCCCGTCATTCCAGACCGTTTCAATACAGAAGCCCCCAGCATCAACAAGGTGCTGGAAGCCCAGCTGGGACAAAGGGTCTGGGTCGTCCACCGCCTGGACCGCGATACCAGCGGGGTATTGTGTTTTGCCAAAAACGAGACGGCACACAAGAACCTTTCTGCACAGTTTATGGCACACAGCGTAGGCAAATTTTATGCCGGGCTGGTGCACGGCCGCGTAGTGCAGCAGGAAGGCCGCATCGAAAGTCCCATTGCCGAACACCCTGTCATCAAAGGAAAAATGGTGGTGAACCGCAAGGGGAAAGCATCGGTAACCGACTACAAAGTAGTGGAGCAATGGCCGCTGCATACTTTACTGCAATTCCAGATCCACACCGGGCGCACACACCAGATACGCGTGCACATGCAGTCTATCGGGCACCCCATCGTTGCCGACGCGCTGTATGGCAACGGCGAACCCTTCCTGCTGTCTGCCATCAAGAAAAAATACCGCCTGTCTACCAAAGACGAGGAAGAACGCCCCCTGCTGAGCCGCCTGGCCCTGCATGCCTACCGCCTGATCTTTGAAGACATGAAGGGCAAAGAAGTCTGTGTAGAGGCTCCCCTGCCCAAAGACATCAGTGCCTGCGTACAGCAGCTGAACAAACAAATGAAAAACAAACAATCGTAACGCTACT
>JAEUVW010000044.1 GCA_016786525.1 Chitinophagaceae bacterium | reverse complement strand
GTGGCTTTCCCGTTTCATAATGCTTCTCTAAATGAGAAGGCAGGTTCGGACAACTCCTGAAATTCCAAAATAGCAACGCGGAATCGCAAATCATACCACACTATAAGCGCATTTTCAATATCGGGTAGGCTTTCCCTTCCCCATCTAAGGCTGTCCGTTCCAGCACATCAAACCCCATGTGCCGGTAAAAACCAAGCGCCTGGATATTCTGCTCATTGACATCGACCCTGCTCACCTTAAAGTATTCTATTCCGTAGGTAAGCAGTTTTTTCCCGATTCCCCGGCCACGAAAATCATTATGAATAAAGAGCATTTCAAGATTTGGTCCGGAAATTCCCATAAACCCGGCCAGTACCCCATCTGCTTCATATCCCAGCAATGTAACATGCTCAAAGTATACCGGCATACGCGTTTTGTAGTATAAGAAATCTTCAGCGTTTAGAAAGTCGTGTGTGTGCAATACGGCACTTTCCCATATTTCAATCAAACGCTGATGATCTGCTGCGCCTGTTTTCCTGATCATGACCCATAAAATTTGAACCGCAAAATTCTGAATTTATCCGCTAATGCAAAACCCTGTCCGGCTCCTTCTTAGCGTATGCTGCGCGGTATACCCTTTCCGGAAAGAAAACCCCACCTGCAACAAAGGGAAACAAGCGGGGAAGGATGTTACATGAAAAACTACTGTCGTGCTGTTGTATTTCCGGGAAGAACAAATACATTTGCAGCAGCTCAGGAGTACAGTTCTCCGCTGCTGAAGGGCAATTAGCTCAGCTGGTTTAGAGCACTACCTCGACAAGGTAGGGGTCACTGGTTCGAACCCGGTATTGCCCACGGAAAGACGCACGCTGTGCGTCTTTTTTATTTTATCCGAAAGTTGCCCTCCGTTTTTTATGATAGAGTTACCGGGAATACCTATACCTTTGCTCCGGCTTTAGGGGTATTCTAAGCAGAATTGAGACAGTCCCTTTGAACCTGATCCGGCTCACACCGGCGTAGGGAAAAGCAAACTAGGCACAGCATAGTGTTCTGTTCTCTTTTGTTTCAAAGTGTATTCCGGGCCATTCATCTTAAAATGGATATTATGGCAAAAAATACCTGGAAACACATTCAAGCCGTACGTCAGGCTGCTCCCTTAGTGCACAACATCACCAATTTTGTCGTGATGAACAATACTGCCAATGCCTTACTGGCTGTCGGTGCTTCTCCCATCATGGCGCATGCCCATCCTGAGCTCGAAGAAATGGTCAGCATCTGCCAATCGCTGGTGGTCAACATCGGCACCCTGGACGATTATTTCGTAAAGTCCATGCTGCTGGCGGCAAAGAAAGCCAGGGAGCTCAACAAGCCCTGGGTGCTGGATCCTGTCGGGGCGGGGGCTACCGCCTACCGCAACCAGGTCCTGAGCCTGCTGCTGCCTTACCGGCCAGGCGTCATCAGGGGGAACGCCTCAGAAATACTGTCACTCGCGCAAATGAAAGGAGCTGCGACCAAGGGTGTGGACAGCAGGGCCGGCAGCAATGAAGCGATAGAGGCGGCGCAGTACCTCCACGAGCAATATGGCAGTGTGGTGTGTATTTCAGGCGCTACAGATATCATAGTTAGCAAAGCCCGGCAGACCTTTCTTCACAACGGCGATGCCTTGATGACGAAAGTCACGGGTTTGGGTTGTTCTGCTACGGCGGTCACCGGGGCTTTTATTGCCGCGATAGAAGATCCGCATGAAGCCGTTACCGCAGCTATGGCCTTGTTTGGTGTCTGCGGGGAACTGGCTGCCCGGCAAAGCAATGGCCCGGGCACACTGCAATCCGCCCTGCTGGATAAGCTGCACAACATTACAGAAGACGAGTTCGCCGCTACACTGAAAATCAGCAGCAATGCACAGGTTTCCCTATAAACTATACCTGGTGGTTTCTGAAGCCGGCTGCAGGCGCAACTATTTGACTGTGGTGGAAGAGGCCATCCTGGGCGGAGTAGACATCGTGCAGCTCAGGGAAAAAAATATAAACGAAGAAGACTACCTGTGCAAGGCCTTGCGGCTTAAGGAAATTACTGACCGTTACCAGGTTCCGCTCATCATCAATGACAGCCCTGAGGTGGCCCGGAAAGCGCAGGCCTTCGGCGTGCATGTCGGCAATGAGGACAGGAGCCCCACAGCGATCCGCAACACATGGAACGATTGCCGGAGCATCGGCTACTCGATAGAATACCTCGGACAATTGAACAACAAAGAAACAGCAGCAGCAGATTGTTTGGGCATCAGCCCGGTTTTCGCGACGCCGACCAAGAGCAATACTGTTACGGAATGGGGCCTCGAAGGCGTCCGTGCCATCCGGCAGCGCACGGCAAAACCACTGGTGGCCATTGGCGGCTTGCATGCGGGTAATGCGGCCGCGGTCATCAAAGCAGGAGCGGATTGCATCGCAGTAGTTTCCGCCATTTGTGCGGCAGATGATCCCCGCGCAGCTGCGTATCAACTGAAAAACATCATCCTGAAATCATGAACACCACCTACACTTATCCTTCGGTACTCACAATTGCCGGATTTGACGGCAGCGGAGGCGCCGGTATCCAGGCGGATATCAAAACCATTTCGGCATTGGGCTGTTATGCCAGCTCCGTGCTCACTGCCTTGCCGGTGCAGAATACGCAGGGCGTACGTTCGGTGTACGCCATCCCGGACCAGGCAGTGGAAGAACAGCTCGGGGCCATTTTCGATGATATCCTGCCGCAGGCCATTAAGATCGGTATGGTACACGCCCCTGCCCTTGTATCGATCATCAGCCGGGCATTAAAAGAGCACCCCGGCATCCCTGTTGTTTTTGACCCGGTGATGGTAGCCACCAGCGGGCACAGGCTGATTGAAGAAGAGACCGTTTCTTGTTTGGTGCAGCAGTTATTCCCTTTGTCCGCGCTCATTACCCCAAACATGGACGAGGCGGCCATACTGGCCCGGATGGAGGTAAAGACCCTGGACGATATGTACCGCGCAGGAGCCAAAATACAGGCATTGGGCTGCCGTTCGCTGTTGCTGAAAGGAGGCCATCTTGACAGCCCGCTCATTAGCTCCCTTTATTTTGATGAACAAGGCCATACCGAGACCTTTACGTTTGAAAAATACCCTACGAACAATACGCATGGCTCGGGATGTACTTTGTCTTCGGCCATTGCCGGCTACCTGGCCCGGGGTAAAAGTCTGCGCGAAGCAGCAGCGCTGGGCCAGGACTACGTACAGCAGGCCATCTGCTTCGGAGCGGATGTAAAAACCGGCAAAGGCAATGGCCCCTTAAATCACTTTTTTAATCCTGAAAAACTCATCAAAAATGAAC
Organism: Chitinophagaceae bacterium; assembly: GCA_016786525.1. GTDB lineage: Bacteria > Bacteroidota > Bacteroidia > Chitinophagales > Chitinophagaceae > Rurimicrobium. The sequence continues at coordinate 6,988 of JAEUVW010000044.1, read as the reverse complement.
TGGTCTGAAAGCGCCTGGGAGCAGGTGCAGCCCATCTATCAACGCATCATCAGCATGCCTTTTATCCGGGAGCTGATGAATGGCAGCCTGGAACCGGAAAAATTCCGCTTTTATATCAGCCAGGATTCCATCTACCTGGAGCATTTCGGTAAAGCCCTGGCCCTGATCGCCGCACGGGCAGAGCAGGTGGAGGACACCCTGGCCTTTATTGCCTTTGCGCAAAATGCCATCATTGTGGAGCAGTCTTTGCACGAATCCTACTTTAAGGAGTTTGCTGTAGCGGGGAAAGGCATGGCCCAGCCCGCCTGCCACCATTACATTCACTTCCTGAAAAGTACGGCTGCACTGGAAACGGTAGCAGTGGGCATGGCGGCGGTATTGCCCTGTTTCCGGATCTATAAGGCAGTCGGCGATCATATTGTGCAACACCAGGCCGGCGACAGCAATCCATACCAGCAATGGATCGATACCTATGGCGGGGAAGCGTTTGCGCAGGCTGTACAGCAGGCCATTATGATCTGCGACAGGATTGCCGGTACGGCTAATGAAAGGACAAGAGCGGGGATGACGGACGCTTTTATAACAGCCAGCCGCCTGGAGTATGATTTCTGGGACGGTGCCTATCAACTGAGAAAATGGTAGAAGGGCCCTTCTGTTATAAAGGATGAACGCTTCCTTTCAGGAATTGGGTAGCTCCGCGTTCTTTATAGCCGCATTGATAGAAGTAGGTGCCCATATCCACATAAAAATCAGGGGTGCTCTGATAGTCGCCCAATAGGGGATTATACCAAGCGTATACCCGATGCCATCAGGGGATTGGTTTTTACAATTGGCTTCGTTGTAGTCTTCAAATCCGGGACTCAGCACCAGGTTATGCTGCCCTTGCAGGCCTTTGAGCATAAAAAACACAGCAGGGCAGCACAGGTGTACCGCGCCTATTCCGATACTGTCCTGTTTGTATGGAGCGCATGTTCCCCTGGCTGCACAAAACAATTAGGTCCTGTTTCTTTGGCCATTGTTTAGCGATTTATAGGGTAAGTGATTCCAGCCCAGCAAGAGCAGCAGGAAAATGAGCAGGCAGACCAGGGCTGTACTGTTGGTCTGTATGATGAACGTGTGTAAGGATGCGGCAACAACAATAGCCTGCGTCCGCAATACAGCAAAGGTCAGCAGGAAAGAGAAGGCCAGGCAGAACACGAAGAAAACGGCAAAGCCACCATACTGATCGAAATTATTGAAGACCAGCAAATGCCAGGCACTCCACAACACTGCGGAAACAATGCTTTTTACAACATAGTTCGTTTGCGCCATACGCTCCAGCAGGTAGCCCCTCCAGGCATACTCCTCCATAATGTTGTACAGGAAAGCCAGGGCACAAAAGATCAGGGCCCAAAGCTGCGGGTTTATACCGTGCCGGTTACTGATGCCCGCCGTGGTATAACAGCTGAACAGCACCAGTGGAAACAACAGGCTCTTGACCGGGGCATTGCCCCACAAAGTGATTTGCTGCTTTTTCCTGCTGAGACGGTAAAAAAGCAAAGATGCCAGCAGGGTAACGATGCCGTGGTTGTAGTTAAACGAAAAAGGGATGTCGCTGATCTGCCGCAACAATAATTGCAGCAGGTTGGTTTGTCTGCGTGCAAAGTAGGTGCCGCAGAGGATCACTGCATAAAACGCCAGGATGCTGAACCAGCTTGCTCCTTTCAGTTGTTTCAATAGATTCATTTGCTTGTTTTCAAGGCCTATGTCCGGGCAGGACAAAAGCAATCAAATGTAACCGATTTTATTTTTCTGTTGACAGGAGTTGCGACCTGACAGGCCATAAACTACAGGGCTTACAGGCCCCTGTCTGTCCGCAGGCAGGAAGGCGGGATGACGCGAGGACAAGAGTAGAATTAGCCCCCTGTATATCTTTTCATCCGCTATTGTCATGCGCAGCATGCCTGCGGTAGGCAGGGCATCTGTCATCAGCTGCACAGTTCTTTTTAGTATTAGATCCTTTCCTGCCTGTCCGGCCGGTGATATGTGGGTATGAACCTATGTACTCTAAACCTATAATGTTTCAAAAACCTTATAGGATTTTCCTGAAATAAAACCGCCTCAGCCCTGTAGTGCTGAGGCGGTTCCTGTATGCCGGGTGTATTGTTGTTTATTGCCATCCACCGCCCAATGCGCGGTAGATATTCACCGATGCATTCAGTTGCTGCATTTTGGTTTCCACCAGTTCAAATTTCGACTCCAGGGCATCGCGTTGCGTCAGCAGCACCTCCATATAGTCTGCCCGCGCAGAGCGGAACAGGCTATTGGAAATATTGACCGACTCGGAGAGCGCCTGTACCTGCTGCGCTTTCAGTTCGTAGCTGCTGCCCAGGTTGTTGATCTTCGCCAGTTGGTTCACCACCTCGATGTAGGCATTCAGGATGGTCTGCTCGTAATGATAGACGGCCTGTATCTGCCTGGCATTGGCAGTATAGTAGGCTGCCTTGATCGCATTGCGGTTGATCAGGGGCGCGGCCAGCTGGCCGGCCAGCGAATACAGCATGGATTCAGGCGTCTTCAGGAAGTAGCTGGTGTTGAAGGCCTGCAGACCGACGCGGGCGTCGATGCTCAGGGAGGGATAAAAGCGGGCACGTGCCACCTTGACATCCAACTTGGCGGCGGCAAGGTCCAGTTCCGCCTGGCGGATGTCCGGGCGGTTTTCCAGCAATTGCGAAGGGATACCACTGGCGATAGCCTGCGGTGTCAGCTCATTGAAGGCTCCTGCACTGCGGGCAACCGGCTGCGGGTAGCGGCCCACCAGGTAGTTGATCTGGTTCTCTGTTTCCGTTATTTTCTGCCGGATGCCATACTGCATGCTCTTTGTTTGCAGCACCTGCGCCTCAAAACGGCGTACCGCCAGCTCCGTTACTTTGGCGGCTTCCTTCTGCAACTTCACGATCTTCAGGGCATTCTCCTGGATCTCGATATTCTGGCTGATGATGGCCAGCTGGTTGTCCAGTGCCAGCAGCTCGTAGTAAGAGCGCGCGATCTCGGCCACCAGGTTGGTGACCATAAAGTTCTTGCCCTCTACACCCGACAGGAAGCGGTTATACGCCGCTTTCTTTGCATTGCGCAGTTTGCGCCAGATGTCCAGTTCCCAGGACGCCCGCGCCGCCAGCCGTAGGTCGGGCAGCGGTTCCGGCATTTCCTTACCGGGTGCGATCTCGGTATGGTGCTCCATGGCGCCGATATTCGTATAGCGGGCCGTTTTGTCTACGGCAGCACCTCCTTCGATGCCGACAAAGGGAAGGTATTCCCCCTTGCGGGCCCTGACCTCGTTGCGCGCGATCTGTACTTCCTGCAAAGTGACGTTCAGCTCCTGGTTGTGCTTCAGCGCCGTATCGATCAGTGCGGCCAGGTAAGGGTCCTGGAAAAAGGTCCTCCAGCTGCTTAAGCCGGCGGCAGCCGTACTGCCTCCGTTGCCAAAGCTGGCCGGCACCTCCCGGTTTTCTGTTCTGCTGATCAATGCCGGGTTTTTACACGCGGACAAGGTGATCAGCAGGCCGGCAATTCCTGCCAGCCTGTTGTATCTTCTTTTATTGTGCATGGTCTTCATTGTCTTGTGGGGTTGGAAAAGTATCGATGGCATGAACAAAGTCTTCGGTCAGCGAAGCCTCATCCTCATCGCGGATCAGCTTGCGGCCGTGCGCCAGCGAACCGAAAATGTAATACAGGCCCGGCACGACGATCACACCAAACACGGTGCCGAACAGCATGCCGCCCATAGCGCAGGTACCGATGGTTCTGTTCCCGATCGCACCGGCCCCGGTGGCAATCAGCAGGGGGATCAGGCCGGCGATAAAGGCCAGGGAGGTCATCAGGATGGGACGGAAACGTACTTTGGCACCCTCAATGGCGGCCTCCAGTACCGTTGCCCCTTCCCGGTGTTTCTGCATGGCAAATTCCACGATCAGTACGGCATTCTTACCCAGCAGCCCGACCAGCATCACCATGCCCACCTGGGCATAGATGTCGTTGGCCAGGTTCATCACCTTCAGCAGTGCAAAGGCGCCGAAGATACCGGCCGGCAGCGACAGGATCACAGACAGGGGGATCAGGAAACTCTCGTATTGCGCGGCCAGCACGAAGTACACGAACACCAGTACGATCAGGAAGATATAGATGGCCTCGTTGCCGCGCATGGTCTCGTCTTTCGACAGGCCGGACCAGTCGATATCGTATCCGCGGGGCAGGGTCTTCTTCGCCACCTCTTTGATCACTTCGATGGCTTCACCGCTGCTGTAGCCTTTGGCCGGTTCCCCACGGATACCCGCCGTATTGTACATATTGTACCGGTTGATCTCGTTCGCACCCTGCGATTTTTTGATGCGCATAAAGGCGGAGAAGGGCACCATCTCTCCTTTGTCGTTCTTCACGTACAGCTTCAGCAGGTCGGTAGGCAGTTCGCGGTACTCCGGAGCGGCCTGGACAAACACCTTGAAGAAACGCTGGAATTTTACAAAACCCAGCTCGTAGGTACTGCCGACGAATATGGATAGCGTGTTCATCGCATCGCCGATCGAAACGCCTTTCTGCATGGCCAGCTGGTTGTCTACTTCCAGTTCGTATTGGGGATAGTTCGCACTGAAGAAGGTAAACAGGCCGGTGAGCTCTTTGCGTTTCTGCAGCTCTTTCATAAACTCTTTGTTCACCCGGTCCAGCTCATTGTAATCGCCGGTATTGGTTTTGTCCAGCAACTGCAGCGAGAAGCCGCCCGCCGCGCCATAACCGGGCACAGCCGGGGGTTCAAAAAATTCGATGGTGGCGCCGGGAAGGGCTTTAGCCCTTTCTTCCAGTTCCTCGATGATCTGGCGCACCGTATGTTTGCGCTCGTTCCAGGGCTTCAGGTTGATCAGGCAGGTACCGGCATTCGAGCCGCGGCCTTCTGTTAACACTTCATAACCGGCAATGGAGGATACTGACTGTACCCCTTCCACTTTACTGACAATTTTCTGCAGCTGGCTGGACAGGTCGTTCGTGCGTTCCAGCGTAGAGCCCGGAGGAGTCTGGATGATGGCATAGATCATGCCCTGGTCTTCACTGGGGATAAAGCCGGAAGGGAGGTTGCGGCTGATGCCGAAGATACCGGCGCCGAAGGCCAGAAGGATACCGAAGGTGATCACCCTGCGGTTGACGATCAGGCGCAGTAGGCCCACATACTTGCCGGTCAGCTTTTCAAAGCCGCGGTTGAAGCTGTCCAGGCTGCGGTTCAGCCAGGTTTTCTTGCGGGGTTTGCCATGCGTGTTCTTTAAGATCATCGCACACAATACGGGTGTCAGTGTCAAAGCTACAAAGCCGGAAATGACGATAGAGGTAGCCATCGTGATCGCAAACTGGCGGTAGAAGATACCCACAGGGCCGCTCATAAAGGTGATGGGAATAAACACGGCGGTCATCAGCAGGGTAATCGCGATCACCGCACCACTGATCTCACCGATCACCTTCTTCACCGCGTTGAACGGCGACAGGTGCTCTTCCTCCATCTTCGCATGCACGGCCTCGACGACGACGATCGCGTCATCCACCACGATGCCGATGGCCAGTACCAGCGCAAACAGGGTGATCATATTGATCGTGAGCCCGAAGAGCTGCATGAACATAAAGGCCCCGATCAGGGAGACCGGCACCGCTATCGTCGGGATCAGCGTAGAACGCCAGTCGCCCAGGAAGATAAACACCACCAGTGCCACCAGCAGGAAGGCGTCACGCAGGGTATGCAGTACGTTTTCCGTAGACGCATCCAGGAATTTGGATACATCGTAGCTGATCTCGTAATCCATGCCGGGAGGAAATGTTTTTTTCAGCTCTTCCAGTTTGGTTTTTACTTCTTCGATCACCTCGCTGGCATTACTGCCATAGGTTTGCTTCAGGACAATGGCCGCAGAGGGGTGTCCGTCGATATTGGAATAAATATCGTAGAATTCACTGCCCAGGCTGACGGTGGCGATGTCTTTCAGGCGCAGCATCTCCCCATTGGGGTTTGCTTTGATGATCACATCTTCATATTGCTTGGCCTCGCTAAAACGGTCCGAATAGACCAGTACATACTCCAGGGCCTGCGAACGGCTGGCGTCGCCGCGCCCGATCCGCCCCACGTTACCGATCACACTCTGGTTCGACAGGGCCTTCATCACTTCGTCCGGGGATACATTGTAGGCACGCATCCTGTCCGGGTTCAGCCAAACGCGCATCGCATAGCCGCGGCTACCCAGGATACGGGCCTGGCCGATACCGTTCAGGCGCTGGATCTCCGGGATCATATTGACCCCGGCATAGTTGAACAGGAATTTCATGTCCGCATTCTTGTCCTTGCTGTACAGGTTCACGTACATCAGCATGCTCGGCATGATGGGGGTAATGATGACCCCTTCCCTTTGTACCAGGTCGGGCAGGCGGTTCCTGATCTGCTCCACGCGGTTCGAGATCTGCACCAGGGCTTCATCGGGATTGGTGCCCAGGTTGAACACCACGGTGATGGCTACCTCTCCCGCACTGGTGGCATCCGAGGTCATGTACTTCATACCCCATACACCGTTGATGGATTGCTCTATCGGTATGATTACCGACTCGGCCAGGGTTTTGGCATTGGCTCCCGGGTAGGCGCAGGTGATCATCACCATAGGCGGGGCAATGGAAGGGAACTGCGAGGTTGGCATCGTTTTGATGGCCAGGGTTCCCATAAAGACGATGACCAGCGACAAGATGATCGCCAGCACCGGCCTTTTTATGAATTTAGTAAACATTGATTTTTTACTTTTTGGGATTAAGGATTATTCGACCGCTACTTTCAGGTTGGCAAACACTTTACGTGGCGCTTCGTAGTCGAATTTGATCTTTTCGTTGTTCTTTACCTTACGGATACCTTCTATAAGGAGGCGGTCGTTTTCGCTCAGCCCGTCTTTGACGATATACAGGTCGGGCATTTCACCGCCGATCGTCACTTCTTTCT
>JAEUVW010000027.1 GCA_016786525.1 Chitinophagaceae bacterium | reverse complement strand
ATTCCTGCTATCGACAACAAGACAGCCCTGAAAAAATACAACATCGAAGTCAGCGACAAAATGGTCGACGACGAGGTAGAGCGCATCGCCCAACGCTACGGCCAGCCCGAAGATAAAGATGCCGTAGACAGCAAGCAGGATATCGTGTATATCACGTACGAAGCGATTGATGCCGCTGGCAACATCAACGAAAGCATTGAGAAAAAAGAAGATACGGCTATACTGGAGCGCTACCCGGCAAAACTGCAGGAAGCACTGCAGGGCAAAAAAGCAGGCGATACCCTGAGCATTGTGCCTTCTGAAGTATGCACTGCCGAAGAGCTGCCCGTTTTCCTGAAAAACTCAGTAAAAAATGAACTGGCTGCCGATACACAATTTAAACTGACCCTGACCAAAGTAGCCCGTATCATCCCGGCCAACCTCGATGAAGCGCTGTTTGCGCAGGTATTCCAGGGGGCTGAAGTAAAAGACCTGGATGCATTCAAAGAACTGATCAAAGGCGAATTGAGCCGCGAATACAACCGCATCACCGTAGAGCGCCTGAACAACGAGATCTACGAAGTGCTGGTACACCAGACGCCGTTTGAGATTCCTGTTCCCTTCCTGAAACGCTGGTTGAAAGAAGGCCAGGATAAGCCGAAAACAGAAGCGGAAGTAGAAGCGGAATTCCCTGCATTTGAACACCAGCTGCGCTGGACCCTGATCTCTGACAAGCTGATCAACGAGAACAATATCAACGTGAGCTTCGAAGAAGTGAACGAAGACATCAAGAACAGGGTATTGGCTTACTTCGGCATGCAGGCCGGTGAAGAAGCGCCCTGGATGGACGGATACATGCAAAAGATCGCGAAGGACGAAAAGACGCTGAACGAAACATACCAGCGCCTGATGTTCGACCGTTTGTTCCAGTTCCTGCACAGCCAGCTCAACATCAGCGAACAGGCGATCGGTGAAGAAGAATTCTTTAAGCTGCAAGACCCTCATGCAGCTCACCACCATCACGCACACTAAATTTAAGTAAGATACCGATAGTAGAAGCTGCCTCATCCGTCACGAATGGGGCAGCTTTTTTTCTTAGCCAACACTCATCTTTTTCTATCATGATCATCAAAAAATTACTGATCGCCAACCGCGGAGAAATCTCCATCCGTATTTCCCGTGCCGCTACCGAACTGGGCATCCGTACCGTAGCGATCTATACCTATGAAGACCGTTTTTCCCTGCACCGGTATAAGGCCGACGAAGCCTACCAGGTGGGGGCTGATACCGATCCGCTGAAGCCCTACCTGAACATTGATGAGATCATCCGTATTGCCAAAAAATGCGGCGCAGACGCTATTCACCCCGGCTATGGATTCCTGTCGGAAAATGCAGCCTTTGCCGCCCGCTGTGCGGAAAACGGCATCATCTTTGTCGGGCCCAGACCGGAAGTGATGTCGGCCCTGGGTGATAAGGTAACGGCGAAAGAAGTGGCTGTGAAGGCCGGGATACCGGTAATCGAAAGCAATCGTCAGGAGCTTGGCTCGATTGGCGTAGCGCTGGAAGAGGCGGGCAGGATCGGCTACCCCCTGATGCTGAAGGCCGCTGCCGGTGGCGGCGGGCGTGGTATGCGTGTGGTGCAGGATGATGAGCAGCTGAAGAAAGCCTATACCGAAGCAAAAAGTGAAGCCTTGAACGCCTTTGGCGACGATACCCTGTTTCTCGAAAAATTCGTACCCGACCCCAAGCATATCGAAGTGCAGATAGCAGCGGACAACTTCGGCAATACGGTGCACCTGTATGAGCGCGATTGCTCCGTGCAACGCCGTTTTCAGAAAGTAGTGGAGATAGCGCCGTCTGTGGGCCTGCGGCCGGAAACACGCGCAAAGCTGTACCAATATGCGTTGGCCATCACTACAGCTGTACAGTACAATAACCTGGGCACGGTAGAGTTCCTGGTCGATGCGGCACAGAACATTTACTTTATTGAGGTCAACCCGCGCATACAGGTAGAGCATACCGTTACCGAGATGATCACCGGGATAGACCTGATCAAGACACAGATCTATGTAGCCTGCGGGTATCAGCTCTCCGATCCCGAGATCGGCCTGGGCGACCAGCAGGCCATTCCGAGGAATGGTTTCGCGATCCAGTGCCGGATCACGACGGAAGACCCGGCCAACGATTTTAAGCCCGACTACGGCACCCTGGTGACCTACCGCAATGCCGCAGGTTTCGGCGTGCGCCTGGATGAAGGCAGTACCTATGCCGGTATGAAGATCAGCCCCTTTTTCGACTCCATGCTGGTGAAAGTGAGTACGCAGGGCAATAGCCTGCTGGATGCCTCGCAGAAGATGTTCCGCGCCCTGCGCGAGTTCCGGATCCGTGGTGTAAAAAACAATATTCCCTTCCTTGAAAACCTGATCACTGACAAGGATTTTATTGCCGGAAACGCCACTGTAGGCTTTATCCAGAGCCGCCCGGAGCTGTTCCGGTTTTCTGAGCGCCTGGACAGGGGGACCAAAATGCTGAAATTCCTGGCTGACATCACAGTCAACGGCAACCCGGACGTGAAGGTGAAAGACGATGCCAGAGTTTTTCAAAAACCGCTTGTGCCGGATTTTGATGCAGCGGCAGCCTATCCTGAAGGGACCAAAAATAAACTGACTGAACTGGGACCGGAAGGCTTTGCCCAATGGCTGAAGAACGAACGTAAAATCTACTATACCGATACCACCCTGCGCGATGCACACCAGTCGCTGCTGGCCACGCGCATGCGTACCTACGATATGCTGAAGACGGCCGAAGCGTATGCGAAGCAGCACCCGCAAACCTTCTCTATGGAAGTATGGGGCGGCGCTACCTTCGACGTAGCGATGCGCTTTCTGAACGAAGATCCCTGGAAACGCCTGGCACAGCTGCGTAAAGCTGTGCCCAACATCCTGCTGCAGATGCTGATCCGCGGTACGAACGGCGTAGGCTATGCCGCATACCCGGACAACCTGATCGAACGCTTTATCCAGCGCAGCTGGGAAACCGGTGTGGATGTGTTCCGCATTTTCGATTCGCTGAACTGGATGGAAAACATAGTGCCCTGTATCGAGATGGTGCGCAAAACAAACGGCGCCATTGCAGAAGCAGCGTTGTGCTACACCGGCGATATCCTCGACCCCAAACGCACGAAATACTCTTTGGAGTATTACCTGCGCATGGCCAAAGACCTGGAGAATGCGGGCGCCCATATCCTGGCCATCAAAGACATGTCCGGCCTGCTGAAGCCACATGCGGCCAAACTGCTGATTGAAGCGCTGAAAGATACCGTGAAGATTCCCCTGCACTTGCATACACACGATACTTCTTCGCTGCAGACGGCCAGCTACCTGATGGCCATAGAAGCAGGTGTGGATGTGGTGGATTGTGCATTGGGTGCGCTTTCCGGACTGACCTCGCAACCGAACCTGAATGCCGTAGTGGAAATGATGCGCTTCCATGAGCGTGAAAATTCCTATGATATCAAATCCCTGAACCAGCATTCCAACTATTGGGAAAATGTGCGTGAATATTATTACCCCTTTGAATCGGGCCTGAAAGCCGGTACTGCAGAGGTGTTTGAACACGAGATACCCGGCGGACAGTATTCCAACCTGAAGCCGCAGGCGATTGCGCTGGGCCTGGGTGATCAGTTTGAAGAGATCAAAACCATGTATGCCACGGTAAACAACATGTTTGGCGATATTGTGAAAGTAACGCCCAGTTCCAAAGTAGTCGGCGATATGGCGCAGTACATGGTGGCCAACAAGATCAGCCCGGAAGATGTGATGCAGCGCGGCGATACGATTTCTTTTCCTGAATCGGTACAGCAATTCTTTATGGGTGAGATCGGCCAGCCTGCAGGTGGCTTCCCCAAAGACCTGCAACGCATCATCCTGAAAGGCAAAGAACCTTTTGCCGACAGGCCGAACAAACATTTGCCACAGGTCGATTTTGATAAAGAACTGACGGCCTTCCGCGAAAAGTATGGAGAAGACCTGAAGGAAACCGACTACCTGTCGTACAAGTTTTACCCCAAAGTGTTTGAAGACTACCTGAAGTTTTACCGCGAATACGGCGACGTATCGGTAGTGCCGACCCTGGTGTTCCTGTATGGCTTAAAACTGCGGCAGGACATCACGGTAGAGATCGCCCCGGGAAAGACCCTGCTGATCAGGCTTTCGGGCATTGGGCCGGTTAATGAGAACGGCTTCCGTACTGTATTCTTTAAGCTGAATGGCCAGGCCCGTGCCATAGAGATACAAGACCGCTCTGTAAAAATCGAAAAGGTAGAAAACCGCAAAGCGGAGAAAGGCAACGAGCGCCATATCGCAGTGCCGCTGCAGGGCCTGCTGTCTAAAGTGCTGGTGCAAAAAGGTGAAGCCGTCAAAAAGAACCAACCGCTGTTCGTTATCGAAGCCATGAAGATGGAGACTACGGTTGCTGCTGCAAAAGATGCCGTGATCGACGAACTGATCCTTTCAGCCGGAGCCATGGTCAATACCAATGATCTGGTGTTAATAATGAATAATGGTTAATGAATAATGGTTAATGATGAATGAATAATGTTTAATGGTCCTGCCGTCTAATGGTTTTTTCGATTGAACTGCTAACAGATACTGGCACATTACTGTCCTGCCATAGGCATCTGTTTTATAAGATTTTGTAAAGTACATGTTTAGTTGTCCGGTCTCCTTGAGTGATGCTGTCATTCCGAAGCAGAACGAAGTGGCACGAGGAGTCTATACATGAGCCACGTCTGCAACCTGATCGCAGATCCGAATTATTTGCTGTCCGGCATGCCCTTCGGAAGATGCCGGACAGCAACAATAATGTTTAATGGTCCTGCCGTCTAATGGTTTTTTCGATTGAACTGCTAACAGATATTGGCACATTACTGTCCTGCCATAGGCATCTGTTTTATAAGATTTTGTAAAGTACATGTTTAGTTGTCCGGTCTCCTTGAGTGATGCTGTCATTCCGAAGCAGAACGAAGTGGCGCGAGGAATCTATACATGAGCCACGTCTGCAACCTGATGCACAGACCCGTATTATCGGGCGTCCGGCATGTCTTACGAAACATGCCGGACAGCAGCAGGTAAATATTGATTTTTTACAGCGGGGACGCCTTAGTGATGAAATTAGGTTCCGCGTAATAAAACAAACCGCTTTCGTGGAAATAATTGGCCATTTCCAGGGCATCTTTGCTATTGCGTCTTTCTACGGTGAGCAGGTAATAGCTGGTAGATTTTTCGCGGATCCTGGTATTCGTTGTTTTCGCAAACTCTTCCAGTACTGGCAAGTCTTCCGGCTTTTTCAACCCCACTACGAATTCGTCTGTAAGACCCAGCGCATCCCGCGAACCAGTGTACACATTGCGCAGGTACAGCAGTTGATTGGCATAAGTGATCATACTGTCGCTTTTGAGTTGCAGCAGCATTTGCTGCACCATCCCGCAATCGCTGAAGCCGCTGATAGCAACAAACACAAACTTAGGGGCACCGTACAGGCTTTTTTCATCGATGCCTTTTACAAAGGGATATTTTTTTAAGCTCGCGCTGATCTGCGCAATTGTTGTTCCGGGCCTGAAGCCCACAGTGAGGGTGTCGGAATAAGTACCCAGGGGAATGGTTTGGTCCCAATAGTAATAGAACCTGTTGCCACAGGTGTCCGGGATCGTAATGACTGGAGGAGTGTCGCCTGACTTTTTACTGCAGGCGCAACAGCTAAGCAGGAAACCTGCCAGCAGGGTGTACAAAATTGTTTTCATGTGTTTCAGGAATGTATATAAAGATATGAATATTTGTGTAAAACCGGGAACCGCAATGCTGTCAGGGTACAATGCAATGCCGGCGGTAAAGAATTTAGTCCTTGCGTGATAGCAGTGTGTCACGGATCGCAGTGGCATACGTATGCCCGCTAAGCAATACGGTACCTGCTTTGTCGTCCAGGTAGAAATAGAAGCGCCGGTTGAAATGTTTCCTGATCTGCAGGATATGATGCGTGTTGACGATGGCACCTTTTTGTATCCTCAGGAAATGCGCCGGCAGCAGTCCGGACAACTCCGTCAGGCTTTTGTTGTCCAGGAATTCGCGGCCGTCTTTTGTTCTGATGGCCGTGTACTTTTCCTTGCTTTGAAAAGCAATAATGTCGTCCAGTGCAAGCAGGAGCATCTTATTGCCCTGCTTTACCGTCATGCTCTTGATCAGCCGCTGCGGTGCAGCCGCCTCGCTGATCCAGAGGCGCAGGCGCTCATGATCGATACCCGCTTTGCCGGCCAGCCACAACGGGTATTGCAGGGCCAGTTTGCGGATGCTGCGTTCCAGGCGTTCGCCCAGCAAGGGTTTCAGCAGGTAGTCTACACCATTCGCTTCAAAAGCCTCGATCGCATAGTGATCGAATGCCGTCAGGAAGATGACCATCGGTTTGTGCTGCAATTGCTCCAGTACTCCGAAGCCGTCCATGTCCGGCAGCTGAATATCCAGGAAGATCAGTTCAGGCTGTAGCCGATTGATCAGTTCTATCGCAGTTTTGCCGGTATCGGCTTCCGCCACCAGGTCAAATACATCACCATACTGCTGCAGTACATGCCGTGTAAAGACCCGTACCGGGCGCTCATCCTCAACCAGTATCGTTTTATAGGCTTTGCTCATGGTGCAGGTGGATGCTTATTTTTTTCGGTTCGTTGCTGATCTCTACGCTATGCCTGCCGGGAAAGGAAAGCTGTAGTTTGTCATGCAGGCTTTGCAGGCCGAAACCCGGCCGCAGCCCGGCGGGGAAGGGCAGTCCGTTATCCAATACTTCCAGCAACAGGCCACTGCCGCATTCCCTGATCCTTACCCTGATCGACAATACACCATCAGTATCGCTACCGGCATGTTTGATACAATTTTCCACCAGCGTCTGCAAGGTAAAGCGGGGCAGCTGACATTGCATTGTTTCCGGGGCGATGTCCAGCTCAAAATGCAACCTTTCTTCAAAACGGATCTGCTCTATGCCCAGGTATGCGGCCAGCATTTCCATTTCTTCCTGCACCGTGGCCAGGGCCTGCTGTTCCTGGTTCAGGTTGTAGCGAAACAGCGTACTCAGCGCTACGGCCATCTGGCTGGTCTTTGGCCCGTCTTCCAATGCCAGCCCGGCCATAGCATTCAGGGTGTTGTACAGGAAGTGTGGGCTCACCTTAGCCTGCAGGGCATCCAGGCGTGCCTGTGTATGCAGGGTGTCCAGCCGGCTAAGCTCCAGTTCCTGCTGTCGCAGTTTCAGCAGCTGGCGGGAAGTGTAGTTTTCGAAGAACAGGAATACCGTGGCGGCAAAACAGCCGGCCCATAGTGTGAAAGAGATATTCCAGACCAGGTTGATGCCCCGGAAGCCCGCAAGGGGGCCGAGCACCAGTTCTGCCAGTACAGGCGTGGCGGCGATGAGTACAAAAGTGGTGATCATCTGTTGTGGCTGCGTCCAGGCCCGGAAGATGGCACTGCGTGTGGCCAGGGTATACACCGCGGTTGTGATCAGGGCAAGGGCCGACATATAAGCATACGCGCCGAGCAGTATGGCTATACCTACGCCCGGCTCAGTGGTGTACCAGCCATAGTTGGCCGGCTGGTACGCAGCGTAGAAACTGCAGGTGATCAGTACGATCTTCAGGTGTTTGCGCAGGCCTTCCCTACGTACAAAAAGCAATAGCTTATTCCAGCGCAACAGCAGCCATATGCCCAATACAGAGGCAGCGATCGTTTGCAGGCCGAAGAGCAGGCTGATCCATTTCATAGGGGAAGGAAGGAAGGAAGGAAGGAGTTGTTTTTTATTTTAAAAATAGTCCATTAAACATTAACCATTAATCATTAATCATGGTCTTCACCTTTTCCAGCGCTTCATCCTTTCCCGTCAGGATATCAGGCTGCACCCCGTTTTTATCCAGGCGCCGTCCATCTATGGTATAGTAGTCCGTCACCGGCAGGAATAGTTTGTAACCGTTGGTCATATCGAATGGAATTTTGCTCAGCATGGCCCCGGCCGTGCGTTCCCCGACGATCAGTGCCCGCTTGAAGTACTGCATGCTGTACACAAAAGGTTCGCAGGCGCTGGCTGTCGTAGCGCTGGTCAGGATGTAAACCTTGCCGTTAAACAGTTGTGCTGCCGGTTTGGCCTGCAGGATAATACCCTCGTGTTTTGTAAAGCTGTTGATCAGGTCCAGGGTGCTGCCCTCGCTGAACACCATAAAACTTTGGTAGTCTTTGGCTGTGGGCGGGTCTTTATGCTTTTGAAACCATTTGCCCGTCAGCAGTGCACCCGCCGCCGTTTTGCCGTTGGTGAAGTATCGGCTTAGTATCAGCACAGCCCCGGCCCCACCGCCGCTGTTTTCGCGCAGGTCAATGACCAGTTTATTGTACTTCCGGTCGATGACCTGCTGCATGCTGGCCTCCAGTGATTTGCCATTTCCGCCGAAACTGCTGATCGTCAGTAGCGCAGTGCCCTGTTGTAGTTCCGTCAGTGTAGCGGGCGTAGGGGTTTCATACGCTTCTTTATAATAGTGTGTCCAGGCGGTGTCGCTCATTTTGCTGAGCGAATAATGTGTAAACGGCAGGCTGTTGATATTCCTGTACGCCAGCGCTAGTAATTCAAGCTCATCCTGCAGGAATGAACCGTACTGACGTAGTTCAGCCTCGTAGTGCTTCCATGCTTTCGTGTCCAGCAACCGGGGATCGTAAATATGCCGGTGGGTGAGCTCCATCATCTGGTCTACGACACTACTCAGCGTATAATTGATGTGGTAACTCTTTCCTGCCCTGAGCCGGCCCAGCTCACGCCCGTCGCGGCGGCTGATCAGTTGTAGGTCCAGGCTATCTGCACCCAGGTACCCTTTAAACGCGCAATTCCATTGCAGGATGGTGATGGTGCCGCTAACGATATCACCTGCCCGCCTGATGGAGTCGGTATAGACCAGGGGGCGGGGAATGCCGGGCAGTGACCGGCTGTGAATTTCTGTATCGCTTACCGTCAGGATCGTATTGTAGTCTTCACCGATCATTTCGAAAGACAGGCTGCCGGTTAGCTGTTGGGAACGGGCTGCCGCCGATTGGCAGAGCAGCAACAGGAGCGTCATTATTTTTTTCATTACACTTGCTTTTTGCAAATGTGCCTGCTCCTGGCCGTATGCTGTGCATCCATCCGACGAACCGTTGATTGGGCAGGATGAAATGAATGAATAATGATTAGTGAATAATGAATAATGGTTAATGGAGCATGTTGTCATGTCGCAGGCATCTGTCTAATGAATAATGGTTCATGTTGAATTGGCCTGTTGAGCAATACGGACACACTACTGTCCTGCCACTGCTCGCCCGGCCTGCGGCAGTTCGTCTATTCTTTTTAGCCCGGCACTATCCCAGGCAGTGAGCGGAGGACTTGTCCCAACAGCAGAAAGCGTGGCCGGCCGAAGCCAGACCACGCTTTATAAAAGTGCTCTGTTGTTTATTTCTATGAATGATACTGCGCTGCAAACTCCTGTGCAAAATCTTCCAGTTTGATCTTGCCTTTCCAGCCCTTACGCGCCGGCAGGTAGTCTTCCCAGAGGATACCTTTGCGTATGGCGCTGCCCATTTCGGTGTACATGGCAGCGATCGGTTCGGGCAGACCGGCCTGCAGCATACCCTTCATCGCGTCTTCGTCTGAAAATTCCACCCAGGGCAGTTCCGGCTTGCCGATAGCGGTACCCAAAGTGCGGGCGATTGTCGCATTCGATTGTTCGTCACTGATAATATAGCGCAGGTTATTGTCTTTGGAGCCGTCCTGAAGGGCCTCCGCCGCCGCATCGGCAATATCTGTGGGGTGTACCATCAATAGGTTTTGCGCTGCGCCATTGTTGGAACCCAGCAGGTTCATATGCCGGATCATGTCCATGTTTCCATAGAAATTGGTGTAGAAAAACCCGGGACGTAAAATCGTTACCGAAACATCAGGCAACTGCTTGAATAATTGTTCCACCCCATGCAAGCCACTGATCGGGCCTGTTCCCGAGGCCAGATGAGCCCCGATACTGCTGAGCAGCACCACTTTGCGCACACCTGCATTACGAACTGCCTGCAGGTAGTTGTTCCCGCTGGCTGCTGTGTAGGCGCCGTAGTCTGTTGCCGCGAAGTTGGGTGGGATCATAATGAATACGGCATCAGCATCAGTAAAGGCATTGCTGAGAAAATCCACATCTGTAATAAAACCTATGGCCGGGCTTGCTCCCAATGCTGTGATCGCCTCTTTTTTAGACTCCTGGCTGCTGATTACCTTTACTGTATGCCCGGCAGCTACCAGCTGTTGCGTGAGGGGTTTGCCGATATTACCCAGGGAGCCCGTGATGGTGATGTTTAAACTGTTCATGTTTTTTCGTTTTTTAATTGTTTTGTGAACAGCAAAGGTATTTTTATACTTACTTTTGTACAAGTACTTACCCTAAAGTATGTATCATTATGACCCGGATTAAAGCAAGTTCCACGATACAGGAAAATAAGCTGGCCGCCTACCAGCTATGCCCCGTCACTTATGTGATGGAGAAGATCAGCGGGTATTGGAAGCCCATCATCCTGTACCAGCTGCTATCGGGCAGTAAACGCTACAATGAATTGAAAAAGGCGATCCCCTCCATTACGGAGAAAATGCTGATCCAGCACCTGAAGCAGCTGGAGACCGACCAGTTGCTGATCCGCGAAGCGTTGCCGGTAGTGCCGCCGCATGTGACGTACCGGCTCAGCCCCTCGGGGGAGCGCCTGCAGCCTGTGTTGCAGGCGATGGCGGCCTGGGCCATTGAAGACAGTAAGGATAAGGAGCATATCCTGTTTTCCAAAAGCCTGTCTTAAGCCGAACATGCCTAAACCTATAAGGTTTTCAAAACCTTATAGGTTTTTTGGAAACCTTATCTGTTTTATATCAAAACCTTATCCGTTTTACCGGCCCGGACCCCGGCGCGTCAAATAATTTTTTTAGGATGTTATCAAACAAAAATTTTATTATTGCAGGTTTCCGGGCGGTCCTGTGACCGCCTGTACCTATAATATAATACAACGAATGGCAAAGAATCTGTTGATAGTGGAGTCGCCGGCAAAGGCCAAAACGATCGAGAAATTCCTGGGAACCGACTTCCAGGTCAAATCTTGTTTCGGTCATATCCGCGACCTGGTGAAGGAGGATATGGGGATTGACGTCAAACATGGGTTTACCCCCACGTATACGGTATCTCCGGATAAGATCAAGGTAGTGAATGAACTGAAAAGCCTGGCGCGCAAAAGCAAAGAAGTATGGCTGGCATCGGATGAGGACCGCGAAGGGGAGGCCATCAGCTGGCACCTCTGCGATGAGCTGGGCCTGGACCCGGCTACGACCAAGCGTATCGTGTTTCACGAGATCACCAAGCCCGCCATTAAAAAAGCCATCGAGCAGCCCCGTACGGTGAATATGAACCTGGTGAATGCCCAGCAGGCCCGCAGGGTGCTGGACCGCCTGGTCGGTTTCGAGATCTCGCCCATCCTCTGGCGCAAGATGAGCATGCAGAAAAACCTGTCTGCAGGCCGCGTACAGTCCGTTACCGTAAAGCTGATCGTAGAGCGTGAGCGCGAGATCAACAACTTCAACAGCGTATCTACCTATAAAGTAGAGGCCTGGTTTACCGCAAAAGACATCAATGGCCGTGAAGTGACCTTTAAAGCTGCTGGCCCCGATAAACTGCCTGATGCGCAAAGCGCCGAGCAATTTCTGCAATCCTGCAGGGATGCCGCCTATACCGTCAGCGATATACAGGTAAAACCCGCAAAACGTACCCCTGCCGCCCCTTTTACGACCTCTACACTACAGCAGGAAGCCGGCCGCAAGCTGGGCTATGCCGTAGCGCGTACCATGCGTGTGGCGCAGAGCCTGTACGAAAACGGGTACATTACCTATATGCGTACCGACTCGGTCAACCTGTCGGAAACCGCCTTGCAGGGTGCCGAAGAGTCGATCCTGAAACTGTATGGCGACAAATACCACAAGCGCCGCAAGTTTCAGAACAAGAACGAATCGGCCCAGGAAGCGCATGAGGCCATCCGGCCTACCGATATGGGCCTGGCTCATATCTCCGACCCGGAGACTGCCCGCCTGTACGAGCTGATCTGGAAGCGTACCATGGCCTCGCAAATGGCGGATGCTGCCTTTGAGCGGACCGTAGCGAAAATCGATATTTCTACCAATAAGGAGCAGCTGACCGCTACCGGTGAGGTGATGCTGTTCGACGGCTTCCTGAAAGTATACCTGGAAGATAAAGATGACGATGCCGACAACGAGGAAGACGGAGGCCTGTTGCCCCCATTAAAGCTGCAACAGCAATTACCGCTGGTGCAGATGAAAGCCACGCAACGCTTCAGCCGCCCGGCTCCCCGCTATACGGAGGCTTCGCTGGTGAAAAAACTGGAAGAACTGGGTATCGGCCGCCCCTCTACGTATGCGCCGACCATCAGCACCGTACAGACAAGGGGCTATGTCGAAAAAAGAGACAAAGAAGGTGTGAAACGCGAATTCGGCATCTTCACCCTGACGCCCGACAATAACATTAACAAAGTGACTGCTTCGGAAAACACCGGCGCAGAGAAAAACAAACTATTCCCCAGCGACCTGGGTATGGTGGTGACGGATTTCCTGTCCGAAAACTTCCGCCGCATCATGGACTACAGCTTTACCGCGAAAATCGAAGAGGAATTTGACGAGATCGCTTCCGGCAAGGTAGTTTGGAACAAAATGATCGGCGACTTCTATGCGCCCTTCCACGAGCAGGTAGAGCATACGATGGAGACCGCAGGCCGCATCAAAGGTGAACGCGTGCTGGGTACTGATCCCGAAAGCGGCAAACCCGTAGTGGCCCGCCTGGGGCGTTTTGGTCCCATGGTGCAGATCGGCAATATAGAAGATGAAGAGAAGCCGCGCTTTGCCACCATCAAGAGCAACCAGAGCATTGAAACCATCACCTTCGAAGAGGCGATGGACCTGTTCAAACTGCCCCTGAGCCTGGGCCTGTACCAGGACAGCGAAGTCGTGATCGGTGCAGGTCGCTTCGGTCCCTATGTGAAGTGGAACGAACAGTTCATTTCCATCCCCCGCGGTGAAGATCCGCTGAGCGTGGATATGGACCGGGCCATAGAGATCATCAATGAAAAGCAGCAGGCCGATGCGCCCATCGGGTATTATGAAGGCGAGCCGGTATCCAAAGGCAAAGGCCGCTTCGGCCCCTTTATCAAATGGAAAGACCTGTTCATCAATATTCCCAGGGCCTACAATTTCGATACCCTGAGCCAAAGCGATATCAATGAGCTGGTGAGCAAAAAAGTAGAAAAAGAGGCTAACCGCTACATCCAGCAATGGGAATCGGATAAGATCGCGATCGAAAACGGCCGTTGGGGGCCCTTCATCCGCTTTGGCAAACTGATGCTGAAACTGACCCGCAACGAAGCAGGGGAGAAATACACAGCCGAAGAGCTGAGTGTGCTGTCGCTGGACGATGTGAAGAAAATGATCGTGGAGCAGGTGCCCGATGCCTTTGAAAAAAAGACCAAGAAAGCGGCTGCGAAGAAAGCCCCGGCTGCTGCTAAAAAAGTAGCGCTGAAAAAATCGCCGGCCAAGAAAGCTGCCGCTGCCGCCCCGAAGAAAAAAGCCGTTGCGACCAAGAAAACAAAATAACAACTGATCCAGATCCGCTTTGCTGCCTAAAAAAGAGATACAGGCCCTGTTTCACCTGATCGACGATCCGGACGATGAGGTGTATGATACCGTTGCCAGCCAGTTGCTGCACTACGGCAAGGAGATTATTCCCGGCCTGGAGCACCTGTGGGAAACCACGGAAGACGAAGATGTGCAGGACCGCATCGCACAACTGATCCACAGGGTGCACTTCCAGGATGTACAAAAAGAACTGCAGCACTGGGCCGATGCCGCAAACCCCGAGCTGCTGCGCGGCGCCATACTGGTGGCCAAATACCAGTACCCGGATATGAATATCCCTTTCCTGCTCACACAGTTTGACCAGGTACGGCGCAACCTGTGGCTGGAGCTGAATAATTACCTGACGCCCATAGAAAAGGTGAACACTTTCAATGGCATCCTGTACAACTATTACAAGATACAGGGGCATGAACTTTCGGAGCAGAAGCCGGAGCATTTTTTTGTCAATAAAGTGCTGGAAAGCAAACAAGGCAATGCTTTTACGATCGGCGCGCTCTATGTAGCCCTGGCAGAGCTGCTGGATATACCGGTGCTGGCTGTCAATATTCCCCGCCAGTTTCTGCTGGCGTACGTAGATACCCTGCAGCACTTTTACGCCCGTGGCAGCGAAGCGATGCAGCAAAACAGTTTTTATATAGACCCGATGAACGGGATGATCTATACCCAGAACGATGTGGAGTTTTACCTGAACAAGATCGGGGTAAATCCGCGCCTGCAGGAGCACTACGGCTCCCTGAATACAGTGCAGATCGTGCACCGCATGCTGACGGAGCTCGGTCTTTGCTATACGCACCACCATGAAGAGGAAAGGGCAGACGAGATCCGCCTGCTGATCGATATCCTGGAACAGTCGACCCACTTCCCCGGCCATACATAAATTTTTTATCCTTCCGGCGCATGCGTATTTTTGCACCTTCTTACATGCGCTTCTTTATCATCTTCACCCTATTGTTTTGCTGCCTGCAAGCGCGGTATGCCGCAGCACAGGATACCAGTGCTATAGTTGCACCGCTGGCCGATACGCTTTTGGCGGCAGACAGCGTATTGGTTGAAGATGGGCTTGTCGTCACGGCAGATAGTGTGGTACAGGCGGTGCCGGATAGCGCTGTGGCTTTACAGAAAGACAGCCTGCTGCGCAAAAAGAAATTCCAACCCGATGCCAAGCGCGCGGGCCTGTACTCGGCACTCATTCCCGGGTTCGGGCAACTGTACAACCGCCAATACTGGAAAATGCCCATCGTGTATGCCGCACTCGGTACAACGCTTTATTTTGTCATCAACAGCAACAACGAGTACCAGCGTTACCGCAAGGCCTATATCTCCCGCCTGTCTGATGGTGCAAACAGCAAAGACGAGTTTATGGGTATCCTGGAAACACCGGCCATCAAGACCTACCAGGATGAGGCCAAGCAGAATATGGATATGATGACCGTGTTTACCGTCATCGTATACGCAGGGCAGATACTGGAAGCCATATCCGGTGCTCACCTGAAAAACTTTGACATCTCCAAAGACCTGTCCATGCAGGTAAGGCCCGTGCTGACGCCGCTGAACACCATAGGTGTAGGCCTGGTGGTGAATTTTAAAAAATAAATGCGTGCCGCCACGCGCGGTAATTTCTTTATTGTCTTTCCATCTTCTATTTTTGCGCCATGCTACAAAGCAAAGTACAGGAAGACTCCTATCTCCATAAAGGCATGCGTGCGCAACTGATCAATACCTTGCGGGGTAAGGGTATCAGGGACGAAAAAGTATTGACTGCCATGAACGCCGTTCCCCGGCATTTTTTTCTCGACACCGCCTTTGAACGCATTGCTTACGAAGACCGCGCCTTCCAGATCCTGGCCAAGCAGACCATCTCGCATCCGTATACTGTGGCTTACCAGACCGAACTGCTGGAAATAAAGAAATTTGACAAAGTACTGGAGATCGGTACCGGATCGGCCTACCAGTCCTGTGTACTGGCCGAAATGGGCGCCCAGGTGTTCAGTATCGAACGGCAACGCGAATTGTATGACTATGTAGGCAACTTCTTTTTCATCAAAAAGTACGCGACCATCAAGCGCTTTTACGGCGACGGTTATGCCGGGCTGCCTTCGTATGCCCCTTTCGATAAGATCATCGTCACCGCAGGTGCACCTTATGTGCCGGAAAAACTGATCAGCCAACTGAAACCTGGCGGTATCTTTGTGATCCCTGTCGGCGACGACAAAGGTCAGAAGATGCTGCGCATTACCAAAGAGATCGATCATAAGATCGTCACCGAGGAAATGGGTAATTTTGACTTTGTACCGATGCTGGAAGGCAAGAATAGTTAAGGCATTTTTTAAACAGGCAGGGCCTGAGCACAGATAAAGTATGAATTGGGAAACATTGTACACACCGCGCCGTACGGGCGATGCCGGCCATAAGCAGCGCAACCCGGACCAGGCCCGCAATTCCTACATGAGGGATTATGACCGCATTATCTTTTCGTCCGCCTTCAGGCGCCTGCAAAACAAGACCCAGGTGTTCCCGCTGCCCGGCCCCGTATTTGTGCACAACCGCCTCACGCACAGCCTGGAAGTGGCTTCTGTAGGGCGTTCCCTGGGCAAGATCGCCGGAGAAAAGATCGCCGACAAGTATGCGGGCACCTCCGCCGGTTTCGACGAGTTTTACCGGCACGAACTGGCCTATGTCGTGGCCTCGGCCTGCCTGGCGCACGATATCGGCAACCCTCCTTTCGGCCATTCCGGCGAAGATGCGATCAGGGCATTCTTTACCAGGCTGGAAGGCCCGGACAAGCAGCGGCTGGAAGCAGGACTGACACCCAACCAGCTGCTGGATTTCCAGCGCTTCGAAGGCAACAGCAATGCCCTGCGCACCCTGACACACAATTTTGCCGAACCGGAGCCGGGTGGGTACCGCCTGACCTATACCACCCTGGCCTCTATTGTAAAATATCCCTGTTCTTCCGCTACGGGCTTCAATAAACAGAAAGGCATCCACGCCAAGAAGTCAGGCTTCTTCGATTCGGAGGCAGCCACCTACCGCAGTATGGCGCAGGAGCTGGGCATACCGGAGCAGGAGGAGAACGTTTTTGCACGCCACCCCTTTGTGTACCTCGTAGAGGCTGCAGACGATATCTGCTACAGGGTTGTAGACCTGGAAGACGCCCACCGCCTGGGTATTATTACACTGGAGAAATTCAAATCCCTGCTGCTGCCTTTTTTTGAAAACAGTAAAGGCTACAACAACCGGGAATGGATAGAACAGAAACTCAACAATATCCACGATGCCAACCAGCAGGCGCAGTACATCCGTGCCAACTGGATCGGCCTGATGGTCAATCAGCTGGCCGGCCTGTTTATGGAACATGAAGATCTTTTGCTGGC
>JAEUVW010000013.1 GCA_016786525.1 Chitinophagaceae bacterium | reverse complement strand
GTACCATAGGCCTGAGCATTGCACCGATGCAGTTATTGAGCGGTTACAACCTGTCGGCAACACATATCGTGTTTACGGCCCTGGCGTTTGGTGCTGCGCTGATCGGGTGGTCGAAGATCAGCGAAAGCCGGCAGATCAAAGCCCATTTTGGTTTTACGTATCACAACTTCGGCATCAATATCCTGTTTGCTTCCTGCCTTACCCTGCTGTTCAACCAGCCCTTGAAAGCGCTGAGTTTTCTTTTGCTGACCGGACTGTGCATCTATTTCGTGCGCTATGCTATTGCCCGGCAATCATTTTGGTTCCTGCTGCTGGCCGTTGTCTACACATACACCGGCCTCACTTATGCCGTATTTTCCCTCTTGCTGGAAGATGGCGGGGAAGCGGTGATCATCCTCAGCATGTTTTACCTGATGGCCTCCTGCATCGGTGTCATCCTGTTCTTTATCAACTATAAAAAAATACTGGGCCTTAAGCAATGATCGCATACAACAAGACCTGGCTGCGTCATGCCGGCCTGCTGAAAAAAGCAAAACAATGGCATGCGGTGCATTTGCTGAGTGATCAGCAATATGCCGCAGCTGTAACTAAATATCCCCACAATTTTTACAGTCCGAACCTGTTTGTCAAGATCGGTCTTTTCCTGTTTACCTGCCTTGCGGTCAGTGCTGCACTCGGCTTTTATGCGCTACTGTTCATGGACGCTTTCGGCGGTGAGGGCTTTGTGACTTTTACAGCATTCTTTTTTGCATGTGCCACTTTCGGCATACTGGAATTTCTGATCAGGCATACCCGCACCCACCATTCGGGAAACGACGAAGCGCTGCTCTATATCGCACTCTCTGCCACCGCGACCGGTATCGCCGGCCTGTTGGACTTCCATTTCAGCAATCAGGATAGCACCCTGCTTTTTTGCGTATTGATGAGCCCCGTACTCCTGGCCGCTGTGACCCGTTACGCAGACAGGCTGGTGGCCCTGGCACTCTCTCTTTTTTGCTATGCTATCTTTTTCCTGCTCGTCATGAAAACAGGCCCGGTCGCCAAACTGATCATGCCCTTTGCACTGATGGCCCTGTCCCTTCCTGTTTACCTGTACGCCCGCAAGCTGAAAGACAAAGACGGTCTTTTCTTCTGGAAAGAATGCATCATGGTTTTTGAAGCGGTGGCATTGCTCGTATTCTATGCCGCAGGAAATTATTATGTCATCCGGGAATCGGGTGCCGGTTTTTTCGGTATGGTCTTAAAGCCGGGGCAGGACATCCCCCTGGCCTTTTTCTTTTATGTATTTACCGCACTTGTCCCTTTGTTGTATGTTTTCTTTGGTCTGAAACGAAAAGACAAACTGCTGCTTTGGGTGGGCCTGGCACTGGTCAGTATAGCGGTACTTACCTTCAAATATTATTTCAGCCTGGGGCATACAGAGCTTACGTTGACCGCTGCAGGCGGCATAATGATACTGGTAGCGTATGCTGCCATTCGTTACCTGAAGACACCCAAACATGGTATTACGTTTGATGAAGCAACAGATGAAGAGCACTTCCTGAAAACCAATGCCGAAGCAGTGGTGCTGGCGCAGACTTTTGCTCATCCCGGTACAGCAGCAGAAAAAAACAGCGGACCGGAATTTGGCGGTGGTGCATCGGGTGGTGGTGGTGCAGGAGGGGCGTTTTAACAAAGAAGTTCCTCGCAAACCGAATGAAAAAGTTTATTTTAGTATTAAACTAACCCTTATGTCAAAGGAAGAAATCAAAGAAGAAATCAGCAAAGTCCTGGACCGTTTTTCGGATCATGCGTTAAATGAGTTGTTGGGTTTTTTAAAAGGACTGGAGCATAGCAAGCATTCCTTATCATTTGAAAATCATGATTTTCAAAAAATCCTTTCTGAAGATCATGATCTGTTGCAAAAATTAGCGCAATGATCTCTATTAGGCAGGCAGAGCAAATTCATCATACGCGCATTGAATCTTTCGGGGGTTCGCATGGTACCAGAGATAAAGCCGCATTGGCCTCTGCACTGGCAAGGCCGTTCCATACTTTCGGGAGCAATGATCTTTATGCAACAACTCTTGAAAAAGCTGCATCCCTTATTGAAAGCATCCTGATCAATCATCCTTTTATTGACGGGAATAAAAGAACAGGTTATGTTCTTTTAAGGTTGTATTTGTTGAAAAATGATCTGGATATTTTTACCACGCAGCAGGAGAAGTATACTTTTGTCATCAATATAGCATCTGGAAACAGCTCCTTTGAAGAAATAGTCACGTAGCTTACTATTCATACAAAACAAAAGACCGCAAAATCATAAATCTGAAATTGCAATTCCGTTCTACCTTTGCCGGATGTCGCTATTCACAACCATTGCCCCGATTACCATTACCTGTCACAACAGGCTGGCCCCTTACCTGGAACAGGAAATAAAAGCCCTGGGCTTTGAACTCAAAGAAACCTTTGTTACCGGCGTCAAACTGGAAGGCACCCTGAACGACTGCATCCGCCTGAACCTGAACCTGCGTTGCGCCAGCCAGGTGCTGTATAGCCTGCTCAGCTTTGAAGCGCATCATGCAGACGATGTGTACCGGGAGCTGCAGGATTGTCCCTGGGAAGACATCATACCCGAAGACGGTTATTTTTCCATCACCAGCAATGTGCAGAACGACAGCATCAACAACAGCATGTTTGCCAACCTGCGGGTCAAAGACGCGATTGTAGACCGTATGCGGGAGTGTACCGGCAAGCGTCCTGAAACCGGGGCGGACCTGAATGGTGCGGTGATCCACCTGTTCTGGAAAAACGACGAGGCCGAGGTCTTTATCGACAGCTCCGGAGAATCGCTGGCAAGGCACGGATACCGGAAAATTCCCGGTCGTGCACCGATGCTGGAAGCACTGGCTGCCGCAACCATCATGGCGTCACGCTGGGATGGCTCCTCTCCGTTCATCAACCCGATGTGCGGTTCGGGCACCCTGGCCATCGAAGCCGCACTCTATGCCACAAATACCCGCCCGGGTATCTTCCGCAGCAACTATGCCTTTATGCACCTGAACGGCTATGACGCACGTGTATACCAAAAGGAAATGGACCGCCTGCGCAAACAGATCAAACAATTGCCGCACGAAGCCAAGATCATTGCCAGCGACTACAGCAACCAGGCCATTGCCAATGCGCAGCAAAATGCAAAAGCTGCCGGGGTGGGTTACCTGATCGAATTCAAAGAATGTGATTTTGCACTGACCCCGGTTCCCGAAGGCAAACCGGGTGTGTTTTTTATCAATCCCGAATACGGCGAGCGGCTCGGTGATGTAGCCGAACTGGAGATTACCTATGGCCGCATCGGTACCTATATGAAGCAAAAATGCGGCGGTTATTTCGGCTACGTCTTTACCGGCAACCTGGACCTGGCTAAGAAAATCGGCCTGAAACCGAAGCGCCGCATCGAATTCTTTACCAGCACCATCGATTGCCGCCTGTTTGAATATGAGCTGTACAGCGGTAGCCGCCGGACAGATCATAAGGAATCAGAGTAATGTTTGGCAGCGTGTCTCAACGCCTATTCTTCTAGTTGTGGCATATAATACACGTGTGTATTAAGTTATGAGTACCGCATAAATAAAAAGTTAAAAACGCTATATTTTGTCGCTGGCTTATTGTATCATTGCGGCCTAAAAGCAATCCTATGCCTTTTTTTACCCTTAAAAAAGCCTGCTCCTGCATTGTAGCACTTTTAATTGCATTACCTTCTTTTGCGCAGTATTCGGGCTTCGGTTCTTCCCGTTACGGCAGCATGAACAGTATGAATGACCGCTGGAGATTGATCGAAAGCTATAGACGTAAAAAAGAGAACGGTGATAATGTGGATGGTTTTTACCGAAGCCAGGGCAGCGTCCAGTTTGCACCGGTGACGGCGATCTACAGGCTGGAGTACACCTACCAGGGTACCAATTCTACCGGTACCGGCACTACCTACTTCAGCGGCGAAACGGAATCCAAAGTCAGCGGGATGGCCTATGGCGCCGGTGGCGAGCATTATTTTCCTCTGGGTAAGACCAGCGACAACTCGGTAATGGCCCTAACAATTGGTGCTGACTTGATGCTGATGTCCTTAAAAGCAAATGAGATCCGTCTGAATGGCGGTCATACCTTTACACCCGAATTGCAGTACATGCAAAGTAACCTGCCGATTGGCATCGTCTATAAATCGGGTACGGATGTCGTGTTCCGCAAGAGTGTCAAAAGCGGCTTCTCTTTTGGTGGCGGCGTGTCGGGCAACATGACCATGGCGTATAATAATTTCGATAATTTTTTCCCCGCCTTCGGTTATCGCCCTTATTGTATGGGCGAGCTGGCCTTCTTCGCCGGCCTCTGCTGGAAAATAAGGGCTACCGCTTACCTGAGCAATACCACGCTGGAACGCGGCGGGGTATCGATAGGCAGCGGATATGACGCGCAGGAAGAAACCAACATGAGTGTAAAATCCAGGCCGGGTGTAATGTTCTCACTCTGCATCGGCGACTTTTCCTGGGACTGGGACGAGGATTAATTTTTACATACCAAAAAAAACCGCAACGAAAATAGAGTGCCCCCAAAAAGTCAGACAACTTATTGGGGGCACTTTAAATTGGGCCATTTCTGTTTTTACAGCTGCTGCCTATAAACTTTAACGGCATTTCCTCTTTGCACTTTTGCATGCTCCTGCCAAAGCCGTTGTTGTTGCTCTTGTTCTTTGCCTGACCAGGCCAGCAACACTTTTGCCTGCAATCGTTCGATACAGTGCTTTTTATTTTGCAGCTGAGAGCGGCTATCCATTGCCAGCACCTGGATTCCGCTGGGAATATGGGTTCCCCGTACTGCCGTTTCCACCTTATTGACATTTTGCCCGCCCGGACCAGAAGACCGGCAAGTTTCAAACCGGATATCCTTTTCACTCCAATCACTTTGCACCTGGGCATCTGCAGTGCTGATGTTCACAAACCAGTTTTTGCGTTTGTGTGAGGGTCGGTAGGGGCTTTGTGCTATCCATTGAATACAGCCCCTCCATTGTGCAGTAATGGCTGAACATCCGGGGCCCCGGACCATTAGGATTACGGAGCGAAAGGTCCCTCTTTCCACTCCGTGGACACAGTCAATCATCTCTGACCCGAATCCTTTGCTTATGATGTCCTCCTGCAATAAGGCAAGCACTTTGCTCACCACCAGGCAACATTCTGCAGGTCCCTGACCTGCGCTGATCTGTACCATTATCTTTTCCATTTTTTCAAATCATTTAGTCTTTATTCATGCGTACAATTTTTGGTGAAAAACGACCTTGTACCCTTATCAATTCTTTCTGGCTCGCAATCACTTCATCGATGTTTTTATAGGCCAGCGGATTTTCCTCCACGCTACCTCCGATAAGTGTGACCTGGGCTGCTGAGAGTATCTTTTTTAATGCGGAAGATGTAGTATTCTCTTTAGCTCTTTGCCGGCTCATAGCACGGCCCGCCCCGTGTGAAGTGGAAAAGAGTGCGTCCGCAACACCATTACCCGATACCAGGTACGCGGGGCTTGTCATACTTCCGGGAATAATACCCAACTCTCCACAATGTGCCGGGGTAGCACCTTTGCGATGGATGATCGCCTCACTGCCATCTTCCAGGGTATCTTTCCATGCAAAGTTGTGATGGTTTTCAACCCTGGCGATAGTCTTCAGGCCCACAGCATTCAGGACATTGGTGTGTATCCTTTCATGACAAGCTTTTGCATAGGCTCCGGCAAGGCTCATACTCAACCAATATTCCTGCCCGGCTTCACTCTTCATGTCCAGCCACGCCAGCTGTTGCGCTTCTTTAGGCAGTTTGCAGGTATTCATTGCTATACGGGTATAATGTTGCGCGATGCTGGCTCCCAGGCCTCTGCTCCCCGAATGTGACAACAGGGCCATATACCGCTTTGCCGGCAGCTTCAACGCATTGTCTTCATTCAATTCTATAATGCCGAATTCTACAAAATGGTTACCTCCGCCAGAACTCCCTATTTGGCGCGCAGCTTTGTGTTGTAACCTCTTTAAAAACTCGGTTGCCTGAAAATCAGGGCTGTCCAGTACCGGATGTTCCTGTACAAAGCCAAGATGCCCTTCCATACCAAAATGCGTAAATTCCCGCAATGCTGTTTTCATTTGAAAGGCGTGGCTTTTTAAAAAGTGATCGCCTTCATCTAAAATAGAGAGCGACATGCGGCAACCAATGTCTACCCCTATGGCATAGGGAATAACAGCGTTTTTTGTAGCCAGCACTCCCCCGATAGGCAAGCCAAAACCGGTATGTGCATCCGGCATCAAAGCGCCCTGTACCGCCACCGGCAGGCGCATCGCATTTTCCATTTGCCTGATTGCAGACCCTTCAATATGCTTTGCTCCGTATACTTTTAAAGGTGCAGGGGTCTCCTGCAACTCAAAAGTGCTGAACGCCCGTGTTTCCTTTTGATCCAGGAAGCACGCTGCAATTTTACCCAGGAGCTCGTGCTTTTCAAACTGTTCAGGATTATGCCGTACATCCTGCAGCATCGAGGCAATAAGCTGCTTACTACTATGTTTGTAATGTTTTGAGACAATTGTAACGGCCAGGCTTCTTACTTTACTTTTGCCGTATCCAAGTTTGTCCAGCTCTTTTAAACTTAAATTTCCCATTGGGTTTATATTTCTTTATACTGCTAATCGTGTAGCAGTTCGTTTAGGTAATTTATTTTGTGTTTCGGATTCCTATCCGGCTTCTTATGCCATTTATAACTATAGCCGTTCACCAGCTTGTTTATTTTGTGCTGCAAAAAATGATTGGCTATATAATGGTCAAGGAAGGCTATCTCCCTGTCCAATACTTCATCAACCATCTTCCGGTGTGTAATCATGTTCGGCTTTACTTTCAGGGTGAACCGCCAGGGTTCAGCAAAGACATACTTAATAACGGTTTGCTTTATTGCAGTGCACCAGTATTCTTTCGGATAAAAAAGCACTCTTTCCTGTTCAGAAAAACCAGCAGTATTGCGTTCCCATTGCCACAGATCAAACTCCTGCAGTATTTGCGGGGTTTCAATCCATACTTTTTTCCGATGTTTCCTGCGCTTCATCCGGAAGTGTTTTACGCCTGAGTATTGAACAGTATTGATCTTCTTCAAAAGGGACAAATAGAAATCAGCATGTTTGCTTTCAGCGATATCGGTTCTCAATTCAAACGTGCGCTTCCATCCTTTTTGATAAGGATGCTCAATAGGTACCATCGGTAATTTCCGTTTTGTTTCCTGTAAACTTTCCCGCTCTTTATGGAGCCGGATTAATTGTTTGTCAAAATCATGTTTGACGAGCCGTTTCTTTTGTCTTGCTGTTTTGACCATGCGATAGCATTCCGTAAACGACCCATTCAT
Organism: Chitinophagaceae bacterium; assembly: GCA_016786525.1. Lineage (GTDB taxonomy): Bacteria > Bacteroidota > Bacteroidia > Chitinophagales > Chitinophagaceae > Rurimicrobium. Next base: position 6,855 of record JAEUVW010000013.1, on the reverse strand, counting down.
TGCGCCCATAACATTTTGTTTTGGTCATCAGGAATAGTTTAGTTCGTTTCGTCCTTGCGTAAAGGATATATCCCGCAGAAGCCGGGGCGCAGGTATTCATGTCAATCCTTTACAGGAAAGCATGATCATCACAAAGAAAGTATCGTGAATAGAGGCAGGCAATCGTTTGCTTCGATTACAGAATATACTGTTTGTTTATCAAAAAGAATGCAAGCAAAACCTGCCGTAGTCAGGCAGCGCCGGAAAGGGATGATATGTAGAATCGCTGAGTCATTGTTATTGTATTTAAGGAGTAATACAATATTTGTTTCTGCTGCAAATGTATTATGATACATTTCAGTTTTCCAAAATTATTTTTTTTGAACGAAAGTACCGCAGCTGAAAAGTTCATTGCGATGTTTTGTTTTCTTCGGTTTCCGCCTGTGTTGGCAGAAGCACAAGCAGTGCTGGTACTACCGGCAACTGCCGCAGATGAAGGTACTGTATCAGCACCCAACCCTATGTCTTATACAAGAAGGAGAAGGTTCTTCAGAATGAAAAGATAACGCCCGGGCAAAATATAAAAGGGTCGCAGCCTTATATTGCGACCCTTTCGCAGGTACAAACATCCGCCTATTCCGTTGTGGCTTCCTTCCCAACCCTATCAATTTCATCAGATGGGTATAGGACTATATCCCCTCCTTCAACGCGTATCTGCACCTGCCTGTTCGGGGTGTTTTCAATAATCATACCCCTTACGATTGTGCCGTTTTTCAGGTAAAGTATATCTGCTGCTTTTTCTTTACCATCTTTTGCCGATTCCGGGGTATTTGTTTTCGCCCGAGTGGTGCAGGATGCGGTATAGTCTACCGTATACCGGAAGTTTTTGAAATCCAGTTTTTTGATCCCTCTTTCATGTACATTCGGTTTCCAGAGCGCAGCGGTAGACAAGTCTACGATAGCACCGATAGGTATGGGCCCATAAGTCCAGGTCAGCAGGGTTCCGGCCAATGCCCAGCCCCTGAAGGTCCTTGACTTGTATTGATACCGTTGCTCACTGCAGCCGTCCTGCTGCACGGTAAAGGAAAACCGCCTTATATCCTTTCTCGGCACGCTGATCACAGCTTTTCCGGTACCCTCCAAATATCCTCCGTACATGATTTTGGCATTTGGCTTGTCATTCACGACAACATGGGCATAATATCTTGAACCGCCGCAGATGGTGGCACAGTTGGCAAAAAGGGTGCTGACGAAGCTCAGCGAAGCAGCATATAAAATCCGCTTTACAGGGTAGGATAGGGTGGGCACAGTTTTCTTTTTTATGCTTAACGGGTATTATTTTTGTTCATGTGTGGTATGCGACAAGATACTTATTTCCCTGGTCCGTGTATCATCTGCAGGAAAATATTTACTTCAGTACACAAGTGCCGCTATAAAACTGTGACATATACTTGTCTTCCAGCTTGCTGCATTCCACACGTGCCTCCGCCTGCAGCAGCGTACTGAGCTTCGTGACTTCATTCTTCTCCGGTTCCGGTTTGCCAGAGATATAGGTGCACTCACATGCGTAATCTTTGGGCTGTTCTTCCTTCTCGTCTGTATTGACCTTGATGCAGGCGACCAGGAACAGGAAGGGTAAGGCTGTGATCATTTTTTCATATCGCATAGGCTTTAACTCACAATTTGCGAATAAAGTCTATTTTTTGTTGTTTGCCTGCAAAAAAAAAGCGGTGGACAGATCGCCCACCGCTTCGCTATAAAATCGTCCTGAAAATTTACTGACCGTCGTAGGCCCAGCGCAGGTAAGTCGCGCCCCAGGTAAAGCCTCCGCCAAAAGCTGCCAGGATGAGGTTGTCCCCTTTCTTCAGTTTGCTCTCCCACTCCCAGAGGCAAAGCGGTAAAGTACCATTGGTCGTATTGCCATATTTCTGGATATTGATCATTACCTTTTCTTCAGGTACGCCCATACGCTCACCGGTGGCCGATATAATGCGCAGGTTGGCCTGGTGTGGTACCAGCCAGGCCACATCTTCTGAAGCCAGCTTGTTGCGTTCCATGATCTCTGCAGACACATCCGCCATATTTTTGACCGCAAATTTGAACACCGTCTGGCCTTCCTGGTAGACGAAATGCTCTTTATTCATGACGGTTTCAACAGTAGCGGGTTTTACGGAGCCGCCGGCTTTCTGATGCAGGTATGCCCGCCCGGCGCCGTCGCTTCTCAGTATGGAATCCATGACGCCGTTGCCTTCCGTATTGGGTTCCAGCAATACAGCGCCTGCGCCGTCACCAAAGATGATGCAGGTAGCACGGTCTTCATAGTTCATGATAGAAGACATTTTATCACCGCCGATCACCACCACTTTTTTGTACTTGCCTGTTTCGATAAACTGTGCTCCCGTAGTCAACGCATACAGGAAACTGCAGCAGGCGGCATTCACATCATAGCCGAACGCATTTTTCATGCCCACTTTATCAGAGATCACATTCGCCGTGGCCGGGAACTGCATATCGGGGGTAGTAGTGGCGCAGATCACCAGTTCGATCTCCATCGGGTCAATCCCTCTTTTGGACAATAGTTGTTCCACGGCTTTAGTAGCCATATCGGAAGTACCCAGGCCTTCGCCTTTCAGGATGCGCCTTTCTTTGATCCCTGTCCTGGTGGTGATCCACTCATCGTTGGTATCGACCATTTTCTCGAGTTCGGCATTCGTCAGCACATATTCCGGGACATAGCCGCCAACAGCTGTAATTGCTGCGTGTATTTTTTGCATTGAGTGTTTTTTATAAATCTATCTTGTTAGTTCATACCGCCGCAGGTGCTGATCACCTGGCCGGTTACATAGCTGCTCATATCCGAAGCCAGGAACAAAGCAACATTTGCTATTTCCTCAGGCTTTCCGAAGCGTTGCATCGGTATTTTTTCAAACCATTTTCCGCCGCCTTCACCATCGTTCAGGTAGTGGGTCATATCTGTTTCCACAAAACCCGGGGCAATAGCGTTCACGCGGATATTGCGGCTACCCAGCTCCTGGGCTATCGATTTGGTAAACCCGATAATGCCGGCTTTAGACGCTGCATAGGCGCTCTGGCCGGGATTGCCTTTTACACCGACTACGGAGCTAAGGTTGATGATGCTGCCGGAGCGGGCTTTCATCATAGGTTTGATGACCTGGCGGGTAAGGTTGTATACACTTTTCAGGTTGGCCTGCATCACATCATCCCATTGCTCGGGTGTCACGCGCAACAATAGGTTATCGCGGGAGATACCGGCATTGTTTACACAGATATCAATGCCTCCAAAGTCCTTCTGAACCTCTGCGGCCAGGGCCTCGCTGGAAGCATAGTCTGCCGCATCAGAGCGGTATCCTTTGGCCTGTACGCCGAATTCCTGTAAACGGGCTTCCAGCACTTTGGCGCGCTCTTCGGAGGAGAGATAGGTAAAGGCAACATTGGCGCCATTTTCGGCAAATTTCAGTGCTATGGCTTCGCCGATACCACGACTGGCACCGGTAACCAATGCCGTCTTATTTTCCAATAACTTCATTGAGTGAACTTAATTAGTCTGTAAAATTAGTAAAAATATTGCAGGCGCTTCTTTCTTTAGGGTGAAAAGCTCAAATCTTTAAAGAAACATCGCCTCCTACCGGATATCCCGTACAGGTCAAGATCAGGCCCTTATCCAGGTCGCTGTCTACCAGCACTTCATTGTAGCTCATCCATACCCTGCCGGCAGAGCAAAGAGCAACGCAGGTGCCGCAACGGCCTGCTTCACAACTATAGGGCAGCGGAAGACCGGCTTTTTTGGCGGCTTTCAGTATCGTGTCCGGGTATTGGACCGGCAGCCTGTGCTCCTGACCGTTGATATTCAGCACTACCGTATGGGCTTCCGTATCCGGTGGCAGCTCTTTGGGTTCCAGTTTCAGGGGTACAAAATCTTCTTTGCGGATATGTTGCTCCGGTACGCCCTGTGCGATCAGGCCGATGGAGGCCATACGCATATATTCGTAAGGGCCGCAGAGGAAAAACAGGCTTTGGCTGTAAGGAGCCCGGCTGTATTCTTTCAGCAATATCTCCAGCAGCCATTTGCTGAGCCTTGCCCGGCCAAGGTTTACAGAAGAGCTGAACAAAAACTCAATATGCAGCTGTGGGTAAGCCGCTTCGAGGTCGCGCAGCTCTTTGTAAAAAATGGTGTTGGCCATACTCCTGTTGCTGTAAACCAGGGTGATCGCCGGAATACCGGAATGCTGTACCAGTGTTTTGATCAGTGCATACACCGGGGTGATGCCGCTGCCTGCCGCAAAAAAGAAAACCTGCCGGTAGGGTTTCAGATCATCCGGCAAGGTAAAAAATCCCGATGCCCCGATGCTCAGCAGGCGATCTCCTTCGCGTGCGTGATCGATCAGCCACCGGGAATAGGCGCCGTTATCGATCCGCTTTACGGTAATGGATAAAGATACCCCGCTACCCGGAGTGGAAGAAATGGAAAAGCTGCGGCGGTCTTCGTCCTCTTTGCGCGGGAAGACCAGGGTCAGGAACTGGCCGGCTTTGTACTCAATGTGGTCTGCAGCACTTAGAGGCACAAGCACAAATGTTTTTGTGTCCTGCGTCTCCGGGATGATCTGTGCGATTACGAGTTCCTTGTACAAAGCCATAGCAGCGACAAAGTAATGGTTTTACAGGAAAAGCCCGGGTGCTTTTTGCGTTAAAAAAAATAACCCGTGACCAATCACGGGTTATTAACTTTTAAAAAAACAGATACTCTATTCCATTGGAGAGGGTTGATTCATAAAGTCCCACTGCTCCGGCTCCTGTTGCTCCGGGAAGATACTGCGCAGGAAATAAAACTGTACGCCCATGATCAGCGGGGTGGTCACAGCAAGGCCGATCAGCAACAACATAGCACCCAGCAAGGTCAATGCAATAGCCAGTACCAGGAACAGGATCAGCTGGCCGATATTGTTTCTGCCGATCTTCCAGCTCAGGCGCAAAGCCTCTGTCAAGGGCATGTCGGTAAACTGCACCAGGTAGGGATAGGCAAACAGCCATACCGCAAAGAGGACACCCAGCAAGAGCATCAGCAGCAGGAAAACGGCAAAACCGGGACCGAATAAGGACATGATGTCTTCGGGGTTACTGATCGCCGCGCCAATAGCACTAAAGCCGATAAACGCAACAAAGGCGATCACCAGTGGGATCAGGAACAGCAAGCTGATACCGATAGCCAGCAGGTGCCCCAGGAAGAGCCGGCTGAAGCGTGGCGACCAGCTGAAGAAGTCGCTGAACTCCAGCGATCCTTTTTTTTCGTAAATATGGTATGCCGCAAAAACCGATGCCCCGAAAATAAAGGAAAAGAAACCGGCTAAACCGCCGACAAACGGGATCATCGCCAGGATAAAGTAAGCAATATAGTAGACCACGGTAAACCCGGCCAGCAGCCAGATGTTTTCTTTTGTCGCTTTCCATGCTTTGGAAAAGCTCTGGCCGATATCCAAGCCGGCAATTGTAGAAGTGTGTTCCATCATACGAGATATTTAAACAAAGATAAAGTGCTCTTTATTTAATACAAACAAATTCTTAATTAATCGGCGGGGTTTCGGTGAATGAGGGATGGGCTCCAAGGCAGACGATTGCATCATCTTTTGGTAAAATGCCAGATCAGGCCCAGGAGGAAAAAGCGCTGCAGGGAGATAAACCTTTCTTCACGCTGTATGTTCTGCTCATTATAGGCAAGGTATCCTTTGCTGCGGTTCAGCAGGTCGTACACGTACAGTTTCAGCACCAGCGACTGTTCCTTGTTCATTTCACGCTGCACCGATACATTCCAGACCACGAAGCTATTTCCGCTGCCTAAGCTGCCCCTGAGATAGTTCCAGGAGCAGGCGCTGCCCAGCGATAGCCTTCCCTGTGGAAACCGGTACTGGATATTCATGGTTCCCGAGAAGCTCTGCGCCCGGGCGCGCTGTCCGGCATGGAGCGCAGATCGGGTCGCTACGGTGCTGGCTGCAGCATCCAGCCGGATGTTCAGCAGGGTGTCTTTGTTGTACTGCAGTGCCGTCCGAAATCCGAATAAAGGGCTCAGCGCTGTGCTTGTCTCTTTATTGATGCGTGTGATGGTTCTGGAAAAGCCGGCAGACGGCCCGGCAGAGCAACGGATATGATTTCCCAATGACTGTTCATAATCCAGTGAAACATTAGTGGTGTAGTTCCCATCCTGGTTGTAATATCGGGATGTACGCCTGCCCTCTGCGTCGGTGTACTGCTCCAGCGATATGGCTTTGCGGATGACCGACAGGCTGCCGCTTGCCTGCAAAGAGCGCGCCCCGTTGGCAGTAGTGTAGCTGTAGCCGGCATGCGTATTATGGGCAAGCGACTGGGTAAGCTGCGGGTTGCCGATCACGATGTTCATCGGGTCTGCATTATTGAGCAGCGGACGGATCTTGTTCATATCCGGCTGCATCAGTTGGGCGGTGTACGCTATATTCAGCACACTCTGCCTGCTAAGCGACAGCGCCACATGGGCAGCAGGCACCAGGTTTTTAAAGCTGCGCTCCTGCACCGCACTCAAGCCTATACCCTGCTGTGCCAGGTGGCGGAACTCGCCCCCCAACCTGGCTTTGTACTTTTTGCCGCTGAACATCAGGGTGGCAGCCGCCGCATTTGTTATGTTCCGTAAGCGGTACCGGCTGCTGTACAAGGCGTTGAGCGAGTCTGTAAGCTGCCCCGCTGCATTCGGGTAGCGGTCATAGGCATCGCGGGCAGTCCCGGACAGCGCCCAGGCCGACATCCAGCTGGCACTGATGCTGAACTGGCGGGAAACGGGGTACTGATAGGCGGTGGTCCAGTGGTAATTGCTGCCCGACTCGCTTTCGTATT
>JAEUVW010000407.1 GCA_016786525.1 Chitinophagaceae bacterium | reverse complement strand
TCTTGAATATTTTACTGCAAACGATTTCATGCTGAACTGTATCCTGTGGTGCGGAAAATAAAGGGTATAAAAAAGTGCATCTTCCGTTAGAAAGATGCACATATATCAGGTAGTTGTACTACAGTTATTTCTTAATCGCTGCGATACCGGGCAATTCCTTTCCTTCGAAATACTCCAGCATAGCACCGCCACCGGTAGATACATAGCTCACTTTATCAGCAAAGCCGAATTTGTTGACCGCAGCCACGCTGTCGCCGCCACCTACGAGGGAGAATGCCCCTTCTGCTGTTGCCGCTACTACCGCTTCCGCGATCGTTTTGGTGCCGGTCTGGAATTTTTCCATTTCAAACACACCCATAGGGCCATTCCACAGGATGGTCCTGCTTTTTTTCACTACCTCGCTGAAGGCTGCGCAGGCTTTGGGGCCGATATCCAGGCCCATCCAGCCCCCGGGGATGCTTTTGTTGTCGGCCATGTCTGTATTGGCATCGGGGGCAAACTTATCCGCCGTAATGCTGTCTGCAGGCAGGTGGATGTTCACGCCTTTGGCTTTTGCTTTTTCGAGCAACTCATTGGCCAGTTCCAGGCGGTCGTCTTCACATAACGAAGTGCCGATCTGCCCGCCCTGTGCTTTAAAGAAGGTATAAGCCATACCGCCCCCGATGATGATGTCGGTAGCCTTGTCCAGCAGGTTTTCGATGATCAGGATCTTGTCAGACACTTTGGCGCCGCCGATGATGGCGGTAAAGGGTTTTTCCGCATTGTGCAATACCTGCTCCGCTGCGCTCACCTCGCCTTCCATCAGCAGGCCGAACATTTTATTTTCGGGAGCGAAGAACTGTGCCATAATCGCTGTAGAGGCATGTGCCCTGTGTGCGGTTCCGAAGGCGTCATTTACATAGACATCGCCGTAAGCGGCCAGTTTTTTCGCAAAGTCTTCATTGCCTTTTTCTTCTTCTTTATAGTAGCGCAGGTTTTCGAGCAGCAGGATCTCACCGGCTTTCAGGTCTTTTACTTTCTGCGCGGCTTCTTCAGAAATGCAGTCGTCTGCAAATTGCACGGGTTTGCCCGTCAGCTCGCTCACGCGGTCTACAATACGGCTCAGGGAGAAGTCCGCCTTCGTCAGCTCCGGTTTTTTCTCCATGTCTTTGATCGGGCGGCCCCAGTGGCTGAGCAGCACTACACTGCCGCCGTCGGCCAGTACTTTGTTGATGGTGGGCAGGGCCGCTTTGATACGGGTATCGTCGCCGATCACGTTATTCTTGATCGGTACGTTGAAGTCTACACGGATAACGGCCTTTTTGCCGCTGAAATTAAAAGAGGAAAACTGGGACATGTATAATTGCTTTGAATAGGTGTTTTAAAAAAAAGCGTGTGCAAAAGTACGCAAGAAAGCATTTTTTACACCAGTTGCCTGGATTTCAGCTCCAGGTATTTGTTGATGACGTCGGTGCTCAGACTTTTGGGGGTGCTGAGGATAGACAGGATACCGTGCCGCCTCAACTCTTTTACAATTTGTTTTTTCTCAAAATCGAAGCGGTCGGCAATCGTCTTGATATAGATATCCCTGATGCCGCTTGCCTCTTTTTCCCGGATCTGCCGCAGCATGGTGTTTTCGAAAAAGACCACGCAAAGCAGGTGCTGGCCGGCGATATGGCGCAGGTAGGGGAGTTGCCTTTCCAGGGCCGCCATGGTCTCAAAGTTCGTAAACAGCAGCAGGAAGCTTCGCTGGCCGACCTTGCCGCGGATATCGCGGCGCAGGCTGTTGTAGTCGCTTTCCTTAAAATCGGTTTTCTGGTGATACAGTGCTTCCTGTATGTGGAAGAACTGGTTGTTCCGGCGGTCTGCTGCCAGTATCTCGGTTTCGTCTTTGGTAAACGTGATCAGTCCGGCCTTGTCCTGCTTCAGGAGCGCTACCTGCAGCAAAGCCAGGGAGGCGTTGATCGCATAATCCAGCAAAGTCAGGCCGTCAAAAGGCATTTTCATCGTCCGCCCTTTGTCGATCACGCAATAGACCTGCTGCTGCCGGGCATCGGTATAGGTGTTCAGCATCAGCGTATTGCGCCGTGCTGTTGCCTTCCAGTTGATGTTGCGGATGTCGTCGCCGGGTACATAGTCTTTTATCTTTTCAAATTCCAGGCTGTTGC
>JAEUVW010000355.1 GCA_016786525.1 Chitinophagaceae bacterium | reverse complement strand
GGTCGCCGTATCGCCCGCTGGGGTATCCATGGGCATACAGGTTGGTATAGGATACAGGAGTGGTCAGTTCTTTTAAAAGAAAGGGGGCAAGCGCTTCATTCAGGCCGCCCTGGCCTTTATGTTCCTCTAAGGTCAGCACCTTCCTGCATCCCTCTATGGCCTGCTTCAGGTCTTGCGGCAGTTCCGTAACGGGGAACACGCTCAACGCCCATATGTCGAGCTCGTCGTACAAGGCTTTGGGCAGTGCCTTCAGGTTGCCCAACACGGGGCCGGTACCGATCACCACCAGGCCTTTGCCGCTTTTGATCTTCCTCCAGGGAGCAAAGGGGGCTATGGTTTCCTCAAACGAAGCAGCAAGGTTGAGCCTCAGGTAGTTGGGGTGCTTGTCGCTCAGCATCATCTGCACCGCTTCGTCCACATCGGAGGCGATCAGCGGTACTATTACTTTCATATGCGGTAACATACGCATGGACCCTATATCTTCCAGGTTGTGGTGTGTGGCGCCCATGATCCCGTATCCGTATCCGCCCCCGTTCCCCACCACTTTTACAGGCAGGTCGTGCAGGCATACGTCGTTGCGCAATTGTTCATAGGGCCTCAGGGTCACAAAGGGGGAGATGCTGTAAGCCCAGGGAATAAACCCTTCCTGTGCCATTGCTGCGGCCACGGTAATCATATTTTGTTCGGCAACACCGGCATTGATAAACCTGTTCCCGAACACTTTCTGCACTTCTTCCAGTGCCATATACCCCAGGTCCCCGGTAAGAAAAACCTGCTTGTCGTATTGGTTGAAATTGTCGGTCAGGCTTTTGGCAAACTCTTTTCGCATAAATAGTTTAGTTCTCTAATCGGCTCAGCATATTGTTATATTGTTCCTGGTCCATAGGCAGGTAATGGCAGCCGAGGGTGCCTTCCATCTCTTCCCAGCCGTTACCCTTATTGGTATCAGCGATAATGGCAACAGGTTTATTCAGGCTTTCTGTAGTGTAAAACTGCTTTGCCTTCTCCAGGTCTTCGAAGCTATGTCCCTGGATGCGTAAGACGGAAAACCCGAAAGCGGTGAGTTTATCCTGCAGCGGTTCCAGGGGCATAATATCTTCGGTATACCCAAAGCCCTGCAACTTATTGCGGTCAATGATCCAGACCACATTCCGCAATTGCTGCCCGACGATGAACAAAGCAGCCTCCCAGGTGCTGCCTTCATTGATCTCGCCGTCGGAAGTAATGCAAAAGATTTTTTTATCGTCTTTTTTCAGCTGTGCTGCCAGGCCAAGGCCTGCTGCCAGACCCAGGCCATGCCCCAGGCTGCCGGTAGCAAAAGGGATGCCCGGGATTTTATTGACGGGGGGGTGGGCCGATAGGTAAGTGCCGTTTTTATAAAAAGTCTCAATCTCCTTTTCGCTGATGATGCCGGCTTCTGCCCATACGCTGTACAGGAGTGCCGCTGCATGGCCTTTGGATAAGATAAAATTGTCCTGATCCTGCATCCAGGCAAAACGAAGAAAAGTAAGTATTTCCGTACAGGATAATGAGGAGCCGATATGCCCGGCATTGGCTCCGATGTACATTTTTAAAAACCGTTTTTTTATACTTAAAGCCCTTGATTGTAACAAAATTTTGCTTTTTGCAAATATACTAAAGGATGTTTACCTGTACAACTGGTAAACGCAGCTGGGAGCGCTGGCCCTGCTCCCGGCAAAAGCGGTATGGCTTGCCTGCCAGCAGCTCCGTTCCTGCCTCAGAATAGCCGCCTTTTGGTATCTTTGACCGCCCTGGTGTCTGCCGCACTTGTACGCGTGTATCCGGGCATGCAAAATTTTCGTCTTTACCAATCAATACAATCAGATGATCGTCTATAACGTAACCATTAAAGTAGATCCTTCCATCGCCGGAGACTGGCGCCAATGGATGCTGCGGGAGCACCTGCCGATGCTGCTGCAGACCGGCTGCTTTACCGATGCCCGCTTGTTTCGCCTGCTGGACCAGGACGACAGCGACGGCCCGACTTTCTGTGCACAATACTATTGCCGCTCGCGCAAAGAGTACGATGAATACATCGATCGTTTTTCAGCTGAAATGCGGGAAGAGACGGTAAAACACTGGGGAAACAAGTTCGTAGCCTTCCGCAGCCTGATGCAGGAGCAGCAATAAGCTGCAGGGCATTTCCGGGCT
>JAEUVW010000330.1 GCA_016786525.1 Chitinophagaceae bacterium | reverse complement strand
GGATGCACCAGGCCCAACAATATTATTCAAAGACCCGGTGTCCGAGCTGAGGTCTGAAAACAAACCGGTGAAGCTCTTGTTTTTATTACCGCCGTAAAAGTTGATTCCCAGGATGTTTACATCCAATTTGTATGGCCCTCCGGCAAGATTCGCGGGGTTGAAAAAAGCCCCGTTTACCCCATTGTAGTTATCAGACCGGAATCCGGCCATCTCCTGTGCGTTTGCCGGCACATACATACTACCCATAGCAGCAGCCAGAAGCATATGCTTAAAATTCATTTTCATTTGTTTGTTTTAGTTGACGCAAAAGTAAATGAAAACTCAGGCCTTTCATAATACATAGGTTAAATGCCGGTAAATAATGTACACCGGCCTGGGCGCATCAAAAAGGTGTATTGCCGCCCATACCGGTGTAAACAGGTAAAGATTGTAAAGCGTTTTTATACGCATCATCCCAAATTTCCGTTAAACACTATTATTCACAAAAATGAGGCTTTACATTAGCCTCATCAATAAAGAAAGAACTATATGAGCAACATACTGGCTGAGATTCTTTGGGTGGACGACGAAATCGACTCCCTTAAGTCACAGATTATTTTCCTGCAAAGCAAGGGCTACAATGTTACACCCGTATCCAATGGCTATGATGCCCTCGATACCCTCAAAGAAAACCATATTGATGTGGTGCTGCTGGACGAAAGCATGCCCGGAATGACCGGCCTGGAAGTATTGCAGAAGATCAAAGAGAAATGGAATGACCTTCCGGTAGTGATGGTAACAAAGAACGAAGCGGAAAATATTATGGAGGAGGCTATAGGCGCCCAGATATCAGATTACCTGATCAAACCCGTCAATCCCAACCAGGTATTGCTTTCCCTGAAAAAAATAATGGACAGCAGGCGGCTGATTTCCGAAAAGACAACAGCCGCCTATCAACAGGAATTCCGTCACCTGTTCATGGCACTCAACGACAAGCCCAACCATGAGGAATGGAAAGAATTGTATAAGAAACTGGTCTTTTGGGAGCTGGAAATGACCAAGAGCGGCAGTACGGAAATGATGGAGATCCTGCAGTCGCAAAAGAGTGAGGCCAACACCGAATTTTTCAAGTATATCTCTAAAAATTATGCAGACTGGATATCCGGTAAAGCGCAGGCCCCCTTGCTTTCTCATAATGTGTTCAGGGAGAAAGTAGCCCCATACTTGTCGGATAAGAAGCCGACTTTTCTGATCGTCATCGACAATCTGCGGTACGACCAGTGGAAAGCGATTCAAAGCATCGTCACAGACGCATACCGTATAGTGGAAGATGAACTGTTTTACAGCCTGTTGCCCACAGCAACCCAATATTGCCGCAACGCTTTATTTGCAGGCCTGTTGCCTGTCGATATAGAAAAAAAATTCCCTAACGAATGGAAAAACGATGATGAAGACGGCGGCAAAAACCTGTTTGAAGACGTATTTCTGGAAGCGCAGTTAAAGACACTGAAACTGGACAAACTGAAAACGCAATACGTCAAGATCACGAATAATGAACACGCCAAATCCCTTGAAGATAATATTCACAATTACCTCAGGAACGATCTGACGGTTATTGTATACAACTTTGTGGATATGCTCTCGCATGCCCGTACGGAAATGGAAGTACTGAAAGAGCTTGCCGGAGATGAGGCTTCTTACCGCTCCCTGACGCATAGCTGGTTTGAACATTCGCCCCTGTTGGGCGCATTGAAAAAGATTGCAGAAAAAGGCATTCAACTGATCATTACGACAGACCACGGCACCCAGAAAGTACGCACCCCCAGCAAAGTAATCGGCGACAGGGCTACCACGACAAATCTACGTTACAAACATGGCCGCAATCTGCAATACGAAGACAAAGACGTGTTGGCTTTCCGCGACCCCAAACTGGCAGGATTACCACGTCCTAATGTAAGCTCTACATTCATCTTTGCGAAAGAAGACGTGTTTCTCTGCTATCCCAATAACTACAATCATTATGTAAACTATTATCGCAATACCTTTCAGCATGGAGGTATTTCAATAGAAGAGATGATTGTACCGGTAGTACGCTTGGAATCCAAATAGAACAGCCTCACCAGGCATTCCTGACCACATATGTTTTTAAAAAATCGTAAGTGGTCAGGATTTCTATTTTATCGGAGAAATAGAAGTCGTCCCTGTTTTCAGTGACAATCACCTTACAGCCGGAGTGCAGTGCAGCATAGTATTGCAGGCCATCTTCGAAATCATTCACCTTCCTGTTGGCCGCAGCTTCCTGTACCTCCTTTTCCCCGCAGGCCGATATTCTGATGTGTTTGCTCAGCAGCACCATACGTTCCCGTGCCGAAGCGGCACCATGTTTCTTTTCCGCAAAATAAAAAGCAATAGCCAGGCAGACGGCAGAGGTGTATAAGGTATAGCGCCTGTTATCTGCCAGGCTCAGCAACTTTGCTGCATGCGTATACAAAGGATACTCCTTGCAGAGTACAGCAACCAGTATGTTGGCGTCCAGGAAGACTTTCATTTCTTCGAATTGAAGTATTCGTCCTTCAGGTCTTTACGGGATTTTCTCCCGGCCTCGTAAGTGACGGCACCTTCGGCTACGATACCCACCCAATCTGAAATAGGAAGGTTTTCGATACTGTAAAACCCGCTGCTGACGCATTTGCGCAGGAGTATTTCTACAAGCCTGCTCAGGCTCATATGATTTTCTTCGGCATAGACTTTTGCTTCGTCTATAACACCGGCATCCAGGCGTAAAGTGAGTTTCCGATCCATAACACTATCTTATACGTCAAAAATACAACTTTTATACGGCATTCTTCTTTCCTTTTCCCCTTTTTAATAAAGTTTCCGGCTTTTAATGGTTGTCAATATCTATTATCTTTGCCACAAACGAAAAACTGAATCTATGTTGAAAGATGCTGTAGCGCCTAACTCTCAAAAAATTTCATTCGAAGATTTAAAGAAAGAAGTACTGAACGATTACTATCTCGCAGTGTCCAGCCGTGAAGCCAGCCTGATCGGCCGGAAAGAAGTACTGACCGGGAAAGCTAAGTTTGGAATTTTTGGCGACGGAAAGGAACTGGCCCAGATCGCTGCTGCAAAATGTATGCAAGCCGGCGATATCCGCTCCGGCTATTACCGCGACCAGACACTGATGTTCGCTACAGGCATGAGTGACATAGAAAAATTCTTTTCACAGCTGTATGCCAACCCGGATGTAGAGGCTGAACCCTCCACGGCAGGCCGTATGATGAACGGGCACTATGGCACACGCTGGACAGACGAAAACGGCAACTGGAAAGACCTGACCAAAGCACCTCAATCCTCAAGCGATATTTCCCCGACGGCGGGCCAGATGGTACGCGCCCTGGGTATGGCCTATGCCTCAAAGATGTACCGCAATGTCGCCGAGCTGCAAAGCGGTTTTGAAAAATTCTCCCACAAGGGTAATGAAGTCATTTTTTGTACCATCGGTGATGCCTCAACCTCCGAAGGCCTGTTTTGGGAAACCATCAATGCAGCCGGAGTACTGCAGGTACCCCTTGCCGTTTTTGTCTGGGATGACGGATATGGCATCTCCGTCCCCCGTAAATACCAGACCACCAAAAACTCCATTTCACAGGCCCTTGCCGGTATGAAATGGGATGAAAAAAGCGGTGGTATCCATATTGAAACCATAAAAGGCTGGGACTATGCCAGCCTGGTAAGCACTATAAAAAGTGGCGTACAGCGCATCCGCGAAACCCATGTACCTACCATATTTCATATCCAGGAGATCACGCAGCCTCAGGGGCACTCCACATCCGGCTCCCACGAGCGGTATAAAAGTAAAGAGCGCCTGCAATTCGAAAAAGATATGGATTGCATAGTCAAAATGAAAGAATTCATCCTGACCAATGAGATTGCCGACGAAGAAAGCCTGGGAAAAATAGAAGAAGAAGCCAGGCAGGTAGCCCGCGATAGTAAGCAAAAAGCCTGGGAGAAATTCATCGAGCCGATTCGTACGCAGGTACAACAGGCAGCTACACTATGCAACCAGGTTGTAATGCAGGGTCATGCCCAGGGTGAGCAAATTGCCGCATTGGTGCAAAAACTGGCAGCCATAAAAGAACCTATCCGGAAAGACGTCATGCAGACGATCTACAAAGTGTTAGCCCTTTGCTCCGGTTTAAATAATGAAGCGATCCGGGCCCTGCGTAATTTTTACGACAGCCTGAAAGCAGACAATGAACACAAATTCAGCTCATTCCAGCATTCTGAATCGGCACAAAACGCACTCAAAGTAAAAGAAGTAAAGCCCGAGTTCGACGAGGCTCAGCTGAATGGATACGAGATCCTGAATAAATATTTCGACCAGCTGTTTGCGGCCAACCCTGCCGTTTTTGCATTTGGTGAAGACCTGGGTAAGATCGGCGACGTAAACCAGGGATTTGCAGGTTTGCAGGATAAATACGGAGAGCTGCGCATCTCCGATACCGGCATCCGCGAAGCAACCATCGTAGGACAAGGACTGGGTATGGCCTTAAGAGGCCTGCGCCCCATAGCGGAAATCCAATACCTCGATTACCTTTTGTACGGTTTGCAACCCCTCTGCGACGATGTAGCTACCCTGCAATACCGCACCTATGGGGGGCAAAAATGCCCGCTCATCATCAGGACACGCGGCCACAGGCTGGAAGGCATCTGGCACAGTGGTTCCCCGATGGGTATGATCATCAACAGCATACGCGGTATGTACCTTTGTGTACCCCGTGATATGACACAGGCAGCCGGCATGTACAACACCTTATTGCAAAGTGATGAACCCGGTATCGTCATCGAATGCCTGAACGGGTACAGGCTTAAAGAAAGAGTACCCTCCAACCTGGCCACCTTTACCGTTCCCCTGGGTATACCTGAAATAGTACAAAGCGGAGAAGACATCACCATAGTTTCTTACGGATCGACCCTGCGCATTATCCAGGAGGCCATTGACAACTACCTGGCCCCACAGGGCATTTCCTGTGAGGTGGTAGACGTACGCACCTTATTGCCTTTCGACATCAACCATATCATTCTTGAATCGCTGAAAAAGACCAGCCGCATTGTTTTTATAGACGAGGATGTGCCGGGTGGCGCAACAGCCTATATGTACCAGCAGGTCATGGAGCTGCAGGGCGGTTACCGTTATGTGGATGCGGCACCGCGTACGATCAGCGCCAAAGCTCATCGCCCGGCGTATGCTACCGACGGCGATTATTTCTCAAAACCCAATGCAGAACAAATTGCCGACATCATTGCAGAAATGATCAGGGAGTAGTTTATACTGTAATCAGAATGAACCGATGCCATCCCCGGAGGATGGCATCGGCATGAAAGGAAAAGTATATTAAAGCAAAATTACCCTTACATTAGCATTCAATCTTATAAATTTATGAAGCATCTTACTATCAAATGTTTGTCCATCATGTCCATAAGTTTACTATCTGCCTGCACGGGAAACAATGGCGGGCAAAAGAAAGAACAGTCCGGTAAACCAGACAATCCCTTGTTGCAAAAAAGCACCTTGCAATACCAGGCTCCCCGCTTTGACCTGATCAAAGACGAGCACTTCAAGCCGGCCTTTGATTATGCACTCAAAGAGCATGATAAAGAGATAGAACAGATCGCAAACAATACGGAAGCACCGACCTTTGCCAACACTATATTGGCTATAGAGGCCAGCGGCGAAGACCTGGGTCGTGCGACCATCATATTCGGCAACCTGACCGGCTCCAATACCAACCCCGTATTGCAGGCGCTGGAAGAAGAATATGCACCCGTTTTTTCAGCCCACAGCGATAAGCTGTACCTGAACAGCAAGATCTACCAGCGCATCAAAGCCATAGACATCAGCAAACTGCAGGGTGAAGATAAACGGCTGGCGGAGTACTACCTCCAGCAATTCGAACTGGCAGGTGCCAACCTGGATGATGAGGCAAAGGAAAAAGTAAAGAAACTGAACCAGGAGATGGCCACCCTGAGTACACAATACACCAACAAATTGCTGGTGGCGCGCAAAAACGGTACCGTCTATTTTGATACTGAAGCGGAACTGGACGGGCTGTCTAAGGCTGAAATTTCGGCTGCAAAAGAAAAAGCAGACAATGAAGGCAAAGCAGGAAAATTTGCGATTGGCATCATCAACACTACCCAGCAACCTCCATTAATGAGCATGAAAAACCGGGCTGCCCGCGAAAAACTGTTCCGCGCTTCATGGACACGGGCGGAGAAAGGAGACGAAGGAGA
>JAEUVW010000328.1 GCA_016786525.1 Chitinophagaceae bacterium | reverse complement strand
GGCACCGGCTGTAAGGGCTGCAGCCGCAGCTCCTTCACAATAACGAACCGGGCTGACCACTGAAGGCGGTACTGCAAAGCTGATCGTATCTACATAGAAGGTCAGGTATTGCGTATCGCAATTGGAGTAGCCGGTAGCGGTGTAGGCTTTGGGGCCCATGACGGTGACTTCGATAGAATCGCCGTATACAGCCCCTTTAGGGAAGGTCTTGGAGCCGGTAACAGTAGGAACCGTACCTCCCGGGGGTACCAAAGTTGCAGAACCAACGGCTGTCATATAGTGCGGGGTATCCGAAGCAGTCCAGATCCATCTGTACTGACCACCATTGGCGATGCTTAAGGCCACCGTTTTGCGGGGGCAGACGCGGAAGGTCGTATACGGAGCATAAGGCACCCCATCAGATTCAAATTTAGGGGCCGTTTCGCTCAGGGCAGAGTCCAGGTCGGCTTGCTTCAGGATGTAGGTAAAAGCCAGTGACGTGCTCTGACCCGGAGCCAGGCTACCCAGGTTCCATACCATACCGATTGCGTCATCTGCTCCTCCTGCGAAAGGAGTGGTCCAGCCTACGTTGTACCGGTTTCCTGCTTCAGCACCGGTGCCGGCATAGGTTTGCGCCAGGCTTCCGGGAAACCAGTCCGGTTCCGGCTGAAAGCATTTGGCACGGCAATCCTTGGTGCCCAAACCCAGGTAAGCGAAGGTACCGTAGGTGATGCCGGTGGCCGTGACCAGGCAGTTTTTGGAAATGGAGTTCGGCTGGTACACGATGGTGTTCTTCGTGTTGAAGGAACCGGACCAGTTCTGCTCATTGTCCGGGTCCAGACCGCGGTAGTAATAGATATTGTTTAGCGTGGTGGCGCCTGAGTTCACCAGGTCCACATAGATCACGAAGTATACTTTGTTCTTTTTCAGCACTACCCTTTGTGTAATGTCGATACCACCGGTTGAGCCGGTCCAGGTTGCAACATCTTCGGTAGCGGAAGTGGTGTAGCTGGAAGACGTCATAGCGATATCGGCCGAGGCCATTCCGCTGGCATGGTTCCGGCGTTTGGTGCCGTTGATCTCCAACTCCCATCCTTCGAAGGGAGAGCCCGGCACGAAATAGTCGCCCATGTAGGCCGTCCTGCCCGGAGCGCTCACCAGCCAGCCATCCTGATCCGGGTCTGATACAAAGCCAAGCCTTGCCATGCCCGGTCCCAGGTGATAGCCTGCAGGGGGAGCGGCTCCGGCACCAAAGGCACCTGTAGTATGTGTGCCCACCTCCACAAATTGTCCTTTCAGGAATACAGAGCCTGCCACCCGTTGCGCAGCAACCTCACCACTGTATAAAGCGGCAAGGGCTGATGCGGTGCATAATAATTTCTTCATGATTTACTTTTTATGGAGATTATTGTTTTGAAAATTGGAATTCATAGACGCTTTTGGGTTCGTTTTCCAGGAACACCTTTACCGTATAGGCACCGCTTTTCAGCGCAGTAAGATTCCAGTCTGCGTTGTAGAGGTACACTTTCTGCCCGGGTTTCCAGGTATAGACTGTCTTGCCTGAAGCATCCACGATCGTAGCCGAAAACGGCATCGGGTCAGGAGTATGGATCATGAAACGGGCTGTCGTAACAGGATTCCTGGGGGTCAGGGCATAATTGACGTTGACGCGTTCACGGCTGTTCAGCGCGTATTCAAAATGCCCGGCAGTGCCGTCATAGTTTTTTACAGCGTCCTCATTCGCATTGGAAGTCACTTTTGACTGGGCCTGCGCAGACACTGAACCTAATACAACTAAAAACACATAAATTATTTTTTTCATTATTCAATTTTTTGTTTTGTAAAATTCATTATCAATGGTAGATCAGTCCATAGAATAAAAAATACTATTCATACAAAAGACCGATTTTTCCTCTGAAAGGTTGGAATTTATTCTATAATTAACTAACAGATAACAAAGAAAAAAACCTTTTATAACAAAAAAAGCCGGGCAATGCCCGGCCTTCCTGCTAACAGTAAATCAATTAAAGCTTTCCGTACAAAGCCCTGAGTTTCGCCCGGTCTATCTTTTGCTCCCAATCCGCACCAAGGGCATTTTCCCAGAGCAGCTTCATACCCAAAGAAACATCGATCATCGTATCGAACTGTTCTTCGCTGAGGTTCGCGCAGACACCTTTGGGGATATGGATCTGGTGCTTATCAACCATACGGTGAAACTCTGCTACGCCTTCCGGGTAATACTCTTGCAAATGGTTGAACACAATGCAATTCCCGATACCATGTTTGGTGCCCAGCAGGTAAGACAGTCCATAACTGACAGCATGTGCCACGCCTACCTGCGAGTAGGCAATGCTCATGCCCCCGGCATAGGAAGCCATCATCAGCAATTCGTCGCTGTGCTCGTCCCATTGATCTTTTTCCAGGTACACCTCGCGGCACATGGCCAGAGCCTTTTCACCGTAAGACTGGCTGAAGGTGTTCAGGAAAGTACCATCCAGGGACTCAATGCAGTGAATATAGCAATCCATGCCGGTGTAAAAATTCTGGTTCTTCGGCACACCTTTGATCAGCTCAGGATCCAGCACGATCTGGTCGAAGGGGGTAAAATCGGAGTTCATGCCCAGCTTCTTGGTGGGGCCGGTCAGCACGCAGGTACGGGACACTTCCGCCCCTGTTCCCGATATTGTCGGAATACCCACTTTGTACACTGCTTTGTTCTTCACCAGGTCATAGCCCTGGTACTCCTGGGCCAGGCCCTCGTTCGTCATCATGATCGCCACTGCTTTTGCCAGATCCATTGCAGAGCCGCCGCCAATGCCGATGATGCCGGACACTTTGCCAAACTTGCTTTTCAGCATGTTTGTAATCTCGTCCACATAGGATGTTTTGGGCTCATGCGTGACGTCGGCAATCACCAGCTCATCATTGCCACGCAGGGGAATCGTCGCTTTGAACGCTTCGTTGTGTTCAAAATGATGATCGAGCAGGAAAACCATGGGCTGTCCTTCCGTACGCCTGGGTGCCAGTATTTCATCCAGTTGTGCAAAACAGCCACGGCCGTACACAACGTAATCCACCATCTTAAAATTTCTGAATTTCATTACTTTATTTTATCCTTTTTTAACATTCATTAAATCAATCCGTTTGCTTCCATAAACTGCTCTGCCTTCAGGATATCTTCGGGCATATCGATCTCGACTCCCATATAGTCCGTAATGGCCATGCGGATGGGAACGCCGTTTTCCAGGAAGCGCAGGCATTCTATTTTTTCCACACTTTCCAGGGGTGTCATGGGCCAGTTGGTAAACTGTACCAGGGCGTCTCTCCTGAACGCATACACGCCGATATGCTCGTAATAGCTGACCGGCACCTCCCTGTTTCTCGGGTAAGGGATCATACTACGGGAAAAGAACAGGGCATTCTGCCTGTTATCCAGCACCACTTTTACATAATTAGGATCGGCAACCAGCTCCTCATCGTGCATACGCTGTACCAAAGAGCCTACGCCCAGCTCCGGGTCTTCACGGAACAGATCCAGCAAAACCGACATAGACGCGGCCTGTACGAAAGGTTCGTCGCCCTGTACATTTACAAATACGTCGGCCTCCAGGTCCTGCACCACTTCTGCGATCCTGTCCGTACCACTCTCGTAGGCGGCCTTACTTTTCACAGCAGTACCGCCGCAGGACGCGATTTCGGCAATGATCTCATCGCTGTCTGTGACCACGATCACCTGGTCGAAAAGGCCGGTATTGAGTGTCGATTCGTATGTTCTGCGGATCACGGATTTGCCCTTGATCCCGGCCAGCATTTTGCGTGGGAAACGGGTAGCGCCGATGCGGGCTGGAATTAAAGCAATACATCTCATAGAAACCCAAAATTAGCATGCAGGGCGCATTAATAAAAATGGATTTTACAGAGTGCTGCACAATACGGAGGCCCAGGTATCCGACCCGGAACGCATGCCCAGTTCATGGCTGCGTTTGCCCATCCGCTGCAGTTCTTCGGATGGCAGGGCGATAAAGGACAACAACGCGGCCTTTATGCTTTCGGTATCCGATCCGTCGCACAGCAGACCGTTACCCTGCAGGAAGTGCCCGGAAGACCCGCATTGATGCGAGAGCAGCAGCGGGAAACCGGCTGCGGCAAACTCCTGGGCTACTGTACCCCAGGGCTCATCGCTGCTGCACAGGCAAAAAACACCGCCTTGCTCCAGCACAGGGCGCAGGCCGTTTTGAGACCGGGCCGGCTGCACCTCAATCGCGGGATGGCGGAAGCGTGCATCCTGCTCCATAGATCCACTGCCGATCAGCTGCAAGCGCCAACCCTTTCGCTGTGTTTCCTCCAGTGCAGTGAAAGCCGACAACAGCCTTTCAATCTTATGGGGCTCCAGGCGGCCTGCGTACACAAATTTTCCGGGCAAAGCCGGTCGCTCCCTGTCCATGTATGCCTGCCCGAACAAACGGGTATCGGGTGCATACAAATGATGGAGTATCGCGGAAGCGGGAAAACCCAGCCGCAGGGCATACTGCTCCTGCCGCAGGCCGGGCACCCAGGCATAGTGAAACGCCGTACGCAGAGTAAAGGGGGCTATGGCGGTCAGCAGTCGTTGCCGGGCTGTGCCTTTCCATTGGGTATCCATCGCGCAGATGGTCCGGGCACCGCTTTTCTTCAAGGCTCTGCTCCAGCGGACATAACGCGGGAACATCCAGCCGGCACACCAGACGGTGGCGGGACGGAAATCACGGATCGTTTCCCAAAAGAAGGGGTCGGGTTCCGTATC
>JAEUVW010000320.1 GCA_016786525.1 Chitinophagaceae bacterium | reverse complement strand
ATTTACCCACTTAACCATTTACCCCCTTAACCATTTACCCCCTTAACCATTTAACCTCTTAACCCCTTTAACCCCATTAACCCTTTAACCTCTTAACCCATTAGCTATTTAACCCTCCCCGCCCTTGCTGGTGTTGCGGTGCGGGCGCGTAAAGCCCAGCAAGAAAGAATAGCCGGACAGGAAACCTAAGCCTCCTGTTTTTCTACTGCCTTATATAATTTCCGGTAAGCGCCTTCCTGCTGCATCAACTCCGCATGTGTGCCCCTTTCTATAATACGGCCTTTATCCATGACCAGTATCTGCCCGGCCTTTCGGATGGTGGACAAGCGGTGTGCGATCACAATAGACGTACGGCCTTTGATCAGGGTATCAATTGCTTTTTGCACCAGCATTTCGCTTTCACTGTCTATGGAAGATGTGGCCTCGTCGAGGATCAGGATGGCCGGGTTATACAGCAGTGCCCGGGCAAAGGAGATCAGTTGTCGCTGGCCCTGCGATAGGGTATTGCCCCGCTCCATCACATTGAAGTGATAGTCGCCCGGCAGGCGCATGATAAAGTCATGGATACCCAATATGGCGCAGGCTTCTTTTACCTTTTCCAGGGGAATGGATTCATTGCGCAGCGTAATGTTGTCATACACCGTACCGGAAAACAGGAACACATCCTGCAGCACAATGCCGATCTGCCCCCGCAACGAATAGATATCATACTCCTGAAGCGGTATGCCGTCGATCAGGATACGGCCTGATTGTATTTCATACAGGCGGTTCAGGATGCTGATGATACTGGTCTTCCCGGCACCGGTATGCCCGACCAGGGCCATTGTCTGGCCGGCAGGAATGTCGAAAGAGATACCCCGCAGCACCGGCACATCGGGCTTATAGGCAAAATGCACGTCTTCAAAACGAATAGCGCCGCTGATTCCTTCTGCAGGTCTTGCACCATTATCCTTCAGGGTTTCCTCGCTGTCCAGTACCGTAAAAATGCGCTCCGCAGCGATCATGCCCATTTGCAATACGTTGAACTTATCCGCCATCATGCGCAGCGGGCGGAACAGCAGGTTGAGGTACATCACAAAAGCAATGATCACCCCGGGCGTTACGGAGTAAGAGATCATGCGCTTCGCACCCCACCAGACCAACAGGCCCATAGATACGGCCAGGATGATCTCCACGATCGGGAAGAAAACCGAATACGCGAATATTGCACTGATGTTGGCGTCCCGGTGTTCCCGGTTGATGGTATCAAACTTGCGCCCTTCACGCTCTTCGGCCGCAAAGGCCTGTACGATATGCATGCCCGCAATATGTTCCTGTGCAAACGCATTCAGCGCGGCAACAGCCGTACGCACCCGCTGGAAAGACTTGTTTACATTCTCTTTAAACCAGTAGGTCGCCAGTATAATGGCGGGCAGGGTGCTCAGGCAGATGATCGTCAGCAACCAGTCTGTTGCCAGCATCGCCACGATAACGGCTATGATGGTGAGCACATCGGCCACAATAGAGATAATGCCTTCCGAAAATACATCGTTGACCGACTCCATATCGTTGACCGAACGCGTGGTCAGGGTACCGACGGCTGTTTTATCGTAATAGGAAATATTCTGGAACAGGATCTTGCGAAACACCTGCTGGCGCATATCGTTCACTACATTCTGCCCCATCCAGCTGATGCGGTAGGAAAATACAAACCGCAAAAGGGTTTCCGCCAGCAACAGGGCCAGCTGCAGTACAGAGATCATGACCAGGCCGCGGAACCAGCCATTCCGGATGTACACATCTACCGATTGCTGGATCAGGTAAGGCCGCAGGGGGGACAACAAGGCCAGAACAACACTGAGGACAATCGCAAGATAGAAGGTACGCTTGTAGGCACGGGTATAGGAAAAGATGCGGCGCAGCGTATGCGGGGAAAATTTCTTCTTGGGAGTGGTGGCCATCTGGAACTCAAATGTCGGAACTTTCGGCGATATCTGCCGTTAAGCCTTTGCAAGAACCCTGAGCCTTATGCAGGCTCGTCTATAATGGAGCGGATCACCACGGATGCCGCAGTAGCCCCAAACATAGCGGGCAGGTAGGATATCGTACCATAGGCCGACTTTTTAAAATTACTTCCGTCGGTATGCATCAGGGCCTCTTTTCCCGGCTGTTCGGCGGAAAATACGGCTTTAAAGCCTTTGCGGATACCCAGGCCTTTCAGTTGTTTGCGCACCTGCTGTGCAAAAGGGCAATTGTAGGTCTTCGAGATATCGGCGACGGTAATCTGAGCGGGGTCCAGCCTGCCTCCTGCCCCCATAGAACTGACAATGGTCATTCCTTTTTGTAAAGCCGTTTGTATGCAGGTGATCTTGGGGGTGATGCTGTCAATCGCATCAATGACATACTGCGCGTCCGTATCCAGTAAGCGGGCAATGGCTTCCGGGCGTATGAACTCATTCACCACCCGGAGCTGCAGTTCGGGGTTGATGGCCTGCAGGCGTTCGGCCATCAGCTGCACTTTGCTTTGTCCATGATTCGTAGCCAGGGCAGGCAATTGCCGGTTCCGGTTGCTCGGATCAATGATGTCACCATCTACAATGGTCATGCGCCCCGCACCGCTGCGCGCGATAAACTCCGCCGCAAAGGACCCTACCCCACCCATACCCAGTACCAGTACATGGGCGCTCATCAGTTTTTCCAGGTTTTGCCGGCCCAGCAGCAGTTCTGTACGGGACAACCATGCAGTATCAGTCATGCGGCAAAGATAAAAGACTGCAGCTGAGAAAATTCATGCTTCAGCTGTCGGCACCAGTAAGGTTTTTAAACCCTTACAGGGCTCACGTTGTTACTCCCACGAATGTTATACCGCAGGCATCGGTACCATACCCATTTGTATGACACAGATCCTTGTGATCCTGTATCCTGACAATACACCGCTGCCTATACCCAATTCTAGTGGCCCCATACAGATCCCTGCGGGATGACAGGGGGATGAATGAGCATTCGTACCCGGCCGTGAATGCACTTCAGAATGAACAATCTCAACCCACATACGCGTGTCATGCCGCAGGCATCTGTCGTATGCCAGCCCTCCGCAAAGTATAAGCTGATGCTGCACTGAGATGAACAGTTTTTTGCAACACCCCAAAAGCCGCTTGCTTTACCCTTGTACAGGTGGACAGTATGGAAGAGCTTGGTACCCTAATTCCGGGTGCATTCCTGGGCATAGTTTTCCAACCCTGCCTATATCGCGCCGAAGGCATCTGTATTCAGTCCCGGATAAAAAACAAAATCCCGGATTAGAAAACCCGGGATGTTGAAACTTTTAACTATGCAGAGGGTGTAAAAAACTATTTGTACACGTTCACCACGCAGGTGAAATCCTGTATTTTGTCGATTTGCTGGCTGCGGCTCAGTTTGTTCAGCTTACCGGCTTTCGGCAGGGTAATATTGGCGGCCTGCGGGATATTGCGCAACAGGCGCAGCATCGTTTTAGAGCTTACAGCATAAGTGGTGCTGCTGCTCTTGCTTTCCTTGCCGGTAACGATACCGATTACGTTCCCGTTGCCATCCAGCACCGGGGCTCCGCTCTGGCCCGGTTCCGCCGGCAGCTCCAGGCGGTACTGCATTGAATCGCCCAGGTAACCGTTGCGGCTGCTGATATAGCCTTCGCTGTATACCACTTCGTCCTGCGGGTAGCCCAATGTAAAGATACGCTCTCCCAGTGCGGCTTTGCTGCCTGCAAAAGTATACGGCAGAGTACCCTGCTTGCTGAACCGGAATTTTTTTGATTCTACTTTCAGGATCGCGATATCTGCTTTTGCATCGTAGCTTACCGT
>JAEUVW010000288.1 GCA_016786525.1 Chitinophagaceae bacterium | reverse complement strand
CTTTCAGCGGTGTCTGGGCTATGTTCCGAACCTTTGCCAAACAGTACCCGCATCTTACAAAGTATATTGCTATCGCAACGCTCTTTATCCCCAGCTGCTTTATCTGGGGGTCCGGCATCTTCAAGGATACCATCTGCATGTTTGCACTCGGCTGGATGTTGTATTGCGCCTTTCAGCTGCTGATCGAGCGCAATATGTCCTTTTCGAACATTTTTTTCCTGTTGCTGAGTTTTTATATCCTGCTGATTGTAAAAGTGTACATCCTGATCTCTTTTCTTCCTGCCCTGGCCTTATGGATCTTATTTACGTATTCCCACAAAATCAAACCCGCGGCCATACGTTTTGTGACAAAGTCGATACTTGTTTCTATAGGAGTCGTGACGTTTGTCGCCGTGTACAGTTACTACTCTGCTGCCCTGGGCCGCTATTCGCTGGATAATATTGCCAAAACTTCCCTCGTTACCCGGGACTGGATCGCCTATTCTTCGGGTGATCAGGGCTCGGCTTATGACCTGGGCGATTTCGATCCCTCCTTCAGCGGCTTGCTGTCTAAATTTCCGCAGGCGGTGAATGTAACCCTGTTCCGGCCTTATATATGGGAGGCCAATAAGTCCTTGATCTTTCTGAACTCGCTGGAGTCCATGCTTTTCTTATTCCTGACATTGAAGCTCTTGTTTGTGATCGGGCCGATGCGGATCTGGAAGACGATTTCCACTGATCCGAACATTCAATTTTGCCTGATCTTTTCTATCGTTTTCGCTTTCTCGGTTGGTATATCGACGTATAATTTCGGCTCCCTGTCGCGGTACAAAATACCCTGTTTGCCGCTGTACTTCCTGGCACTGGTCCTGATCTACTATAAGAATAAACCGCTGAGCAGTAAACTTTTATTTTAGTACAGCATATGGCGGATGTCTCGGTAATCATTGTCAATTACAACACTGCTGAGGAAGCCGTGCGGTGCATCCGTTCGGTCAAAGAGCAAACAAAGGGTATTGCTTTCGAGATCATTTTGGTGGATAATAATTCAGGAGACCGCTCCATTGATGAGGTGGCCGTGCTGTTTCCCGGTATCCGCTATATAAAAAACGGGCAGAATACAGGTTTTGGTCAGGCCTGCAACAAGGCTGCAGCGGTGGCCGGCGGCTCATTTCTGTTTTTTCTTAACCCGGATACTGTGCTGTACAATAATGCAATCCTGTTGCTGTACCGGTTCTGGATGCAGCATGACGCAGATCTTGCTTTGTCCTGCCTGGGTGCCCGGATGCATAACGACCAGGGGGAGGCGATACACAGCGCGGGCAACTTTCCACGCATGCGTCCCTACTTATGGCAAAAACTGAAAAGCCTGTACAGGCGGCTTCTGGCAAAAAAAGCAGTCCAGCGCCCGCCTGCTCCCGCAAAGCCTTTTGAAGCGGTCGCATATGTTACCGGGGCCGATCTTTTTATTTCCAGGAAGAACTTTGAACGGGTACAGGGCTTCGACCCGGACTTTTTCCTGTATTTTGAAGAGACCGACCTGCAATACCGTTTGGCTAAGACCGGCAAACAATCCTATCTTATTGAAGGCCCGCAGATCCGGCATGCACAATACCGGAGCTTTAAGGGCGATACGGTGCAGCAACGTGTTTTGTACCGCGACAGCATGCTGCGTTATTTTGAGAAACATAAGCCGTTAGCGTACTTTCTGGCTTTTTATCTCTGCTGGAATTTACTGGATTTTCGTACCCTTTTTCAGAAAATAGTATATGGCTCCCAACCCCGGTAAGTTGATCCTGATAGCAGAGCCTGTGCATTTCGGTGATACGCATGTGCAGGTCAACAGCGCCTTTGTAGCCCTGTTCAGGCACATTTATGCACAACACCAGCTTCAGCTCGTGGCGGAAAAAAAGCACATTGAGGCGATAAGGGCAAATGCCGGGCATAGAATAGGGGAGATCAGCACCCGTTCCTTTGCTGCCTACAGCAGGCCCGGACTTTTTTACTGGCCGCAAAAGATCCTGGGAGAATGGCGGCAGATCTTTAGCATAGTGCGCGCAGCAAGAAAAAGCAAGCCGGAACTGCTGGTCTGGCTTTGCCTGTTTCCTACAGGCCACCTGTTGCTGCAATGCCTGAGCAGGATATACCTGCGCGGTCAGCGGCAGCTTATTGTGCTGCATGGAGAGCTGGAGTATCTTAAACCGCAGCAAAAGAGCCTTGCGGATCAGTTCCTGCACGCGGTACTTAAAAAGGCGCTTTCCGGTGCCGGCAGCAGGGTTTCTTATTTTGTACTGGGTGAATCTATAAAGACGAACTTGCTGCAATATGCCGCTAGGGTGGCAGCTCAGGTTTGCGTGGTGGATCACCCTTACCTGTATGACGCTCCGGTACAGGCGCAGCGCTCCGGTGCTCCGGCACTGCGCATCTGCACTTTCGGCACCCTGAAAAGGGCAAAAAACACCCAGCTTTTCTTCGAAATGGCCGGAAGGTTCGGCGCGGAGATCGGGGAGGGCAAGCTCAGTTTTACCACCATCGGTAAACTATCCCCGGACTTACAGGTTTACCAGTCTGCTGCGGTACGGCATTATAAACCATCTGAATTTATCCCCCAAAAGGAGTATGAACAGGAAATCAGGCAATACGACCTGGCCCTGTTCTTTTACGATAATGAAGCCTACAGCCTTACGGCCAGCGGGGTACTGCATGAATGCATCAGGCTGGGCATGCCCTTCCTGGCTTTGCAGAACGACTACTTTTACGCGCTGATCAGGCGGCATGGAGCAGGCGCTTTGTTTCACTCTGTAGAGGATATGGAATCTTACATCAGATCATTGCTTATAAATGCTGATAGTCAATGGGCAAACAATTTCCGCGCATCTATTTTTAGTTTCATTCAGGAAAATAGTTTTCTTTTGCAGTCCGAAAAACTGAAAAAAGTTTTGGAGCATCAAGGCTTATATACTGTTTAGTTAATGATCAATATTTCGGTAGTTATTCCTACGTACAACAGACCTATCCTGCTCAACAGGGCGATCAGGTCTGTGTTGCGACAAAAGAAACCGGATATAACGCTGGAAATCGTGGTGATCGACGACTGCTCGCTGGAAAAAGTAAATCTCTCAGAATTCAAGTGGGATAACATTGTCTACAAAAGACTGATCAGGAACAGCGGACCGCAGGAGGCGCGCAATGAGGGGATCGCTATAGCAAAAGGAGATTGGATCATTATGCTGGATGACGACGATGAGTTCCTGCAAAATACGATTGAAGATGCTTTCAATTCGATCGAAACGGTAGAGCACAAAGACCAGTATCCCGTTTTTTTCTTTGCTACTTCCAATGGGGCTATTCCTGAAAATTACCGCCTGATCGGTGCAAAAGAGATCATGGACGATACCTTGAAAGGTGATTTTACCCCGGTAATCCGGCGCAAGGTATTTATAGAAAACAACCTGCGCTACCTGGACTACCCTGAAATAGTGGGTGTGGGCTGTGAACACCTGACCTGGCTGCTGATCAGCTCACAGTTCCATATCCCGACGTTCAATTTCCATATTGTAAAGGTGAACGCCGACGCGCCTTTCCGCCTCACTTCATACAAGAACTTTATCAAGAATTCCCTGAAGTTTGCCTTGCAGCAGGACTTGTCCATAGACTTTGTCAAGCAGCACAAGCTGGATGGCATACACCCGCCCTACCTGAATAAAAAGTACCTGGGAGCGGCGATCTATTACCTTGTTTCCGGGAAACGGATCGCCTGCCGCGAACGCCTGATGGTGGTAAAAGATCACCGGCCTTTTGCTTCAGGGGTAGTGCTCTTTCTCAGCAATATGCCTGTTCCTTTATCCAAGTTTTTCTTCCGGATGTACAAAATGAGAATCAGTAAATGATCAGCTGAAGAGGCGGAGGAAGTTTTCTTTTTGCGCAGCAATGCTGTATTCCGCTACGATCCTGTTCCGCCCGGCCGCCCCGAAACGGCTTCTTTTTTCCCTGTCGTTCAACAGCTTTTCCAGGGCTGTTTTCCAGCTTGCGGCATCATCGGCCAGGTAGCCGTTTTGCCCTTCTGCAACAATATACTTGTTGACACCGGTGGAGTTGGCGACTACCGGTATGCCCAGGGCCAGGTACTGGATCAGTTTAAACCCGCACTTCCCTTCGCTCCAGGCGTCATCTTTCAGGGGCATAACCCCAATGTCTATTTTCAGCAGGTCTTCAATTTCTGTTTGTTCGTTCCAGGGGCAGAAGGCCCAGCGCTCCAGGGGCAGATCCGGTTTTTTATCGGCGATCACCAGGAAGGTAAAATCGTATTGTTGTTGTAATTCCTGCAATACCGGCACCAGTTCATCAATGAACTTAAGCGTGGAGTGGCTGCCTGTCCAGCCGATGGTCAGGGCATTGTCCCGGTGCTGCTTCAGGCGGTTGTAGCGGGTGTCGGTATTGACAACCGTCGGTATCCGCGATACGTCTTTTGCCCCTGAGCTCCGGGCAAAGGAGCAGAGAAAATCGTTGCCCCCGGCTGTTTTATAGGACCACTTACAGAGATACCGGACTTTCCAGAAGGATTTGACCAGCGATGCGATACGGTTTTCTGCTGATGTATTCGGTATCCAGATGGCGTCGTCGAAGTCATAAATAAACCGTTTGCCCGAAACTTTCAGGAACCATTCCACCAGCGGCGGGCCCAGGGGTGCTGCTTCCCGGTGAATAAATACATAGCGGTACCGGTGTGCTGTAAACAGTACGGTTCCCCATCTTTTCAAAAAGCTGCCGGCAATACCCGCTGCTTTTTGCAGCACATTGCCTTTCCGGTACAGCACCGCCCAGGTTTGTTCTGCCAGGAAAGGGGCGAGTTCGTATTGCAGGCCTGCTTCCTCCAGCAGGAACAGCAGGTTTTCGACCCTGAATCGTTGAGAGGGTGCCTTATGCAGGGGATAGGGCAGTAGGAACAGAACGTCTTTCTTAGCCATTCGTGCTTGTGGTTTGGATAAAGTACAGAAGCCCCAGTTCGTAGCCCTTCAGGCCCAGGCCGGAAATACTGCCGATGCATTTTGCTGCAATAAAGGATGTTTTGCGGAAATCTTCACGGGCCAGCACGTTTGAAATATGAATTTCGAGTACCGGCAGGGGGATAGCCGCCACGGCATCGGCAAGCGCGATGCTGGTATGGGTATAAGCACCTGCATTCAGCAGGATGGCTTCCGTTCCATCCTGGCAGCACTGGTGCATACGGTCGATGAGCTCACCCTCTATATTGCTTTGAAAATAACTGATCTGGTGGCCCGGATACTGGCTCTTTAAGCCGGAAAGGAAGGAGTCGAAACCGATTGTTCCGTAAATTCCTGTTTCCCGTATG
>JAEUVW010000255.1 GCA_016786525.1 Chitinophagaceae bacterium | reverse complement strand
ATGATCAAACCGGATGCTGTCAAAAACGGCAACATCGGCAACATTCTCCAGATGATCAACAATGCCGGTTTCCGCATTGTGGCTATGAAATACACCAAACTGAGCCTCGAGCAGGCCGGTAAATTCTATGAAGTACACAGCGCACGCCCTTTCTATGGTGAGCTGACCCAATTCATGAGCAGCGGGCCCATCGTAGCCGCTATCCTGGAAAAAGAAAACGCTGTAGCTGACTTCCGCGCTCTGATCGGTGCGACCAACCCTGCTGAAGCAGCAGAAGGTACTATCCGTAAAAAATATGCAACATCTATCGGCGAGAACGCTGTACACGGTTCTGACAGCGATGAAAATGCCCTGATCGAAGGTGCCTTTTTCTTCAGCGGACTGGAGCGCTTCTAAGCGATAAAGGATAAATATAAAAACGGCCTGTAATCTGCATTACAGGCCGTTTCTTTATGTGTGGAGATCCCGGGCAAATGGTCGTCGTTCCGCAAATCTTGTTCTGTTGAAGCTGGCATTATTCTTGTGCTGTATGTCATCCCGACGCCAAGGAGGGATCTATATACCCTCAAGCTCCCTTTGGCAGGTCTTCCTGTTGCAGGCATTGATCTTTATATCTGATCAATGGTCAGGCGTATAGATTCCTGTCTGCCGCCTGCCTTTCCTGCCGGACAGGCAGGCGGCACGCCACTTCGTTCCGTTTCGGAAGGACAACATTTACTTTACAAGGTCTCCTTCAGCCACTGGAAATACTCCCGCTGCCATACAATGGCATTCTGCGCATGCAGGATCCAGTGGTTCTCGTTCGGGAAATAGAGGAACTTGCTTTTCAGGCCCTTCAGCTGTGCCGCCTGGAAGGCCTGCTGGCCCTGCTCTATCGGCACCCGGAAATCAAGCCCGCCCTGGATGATCATGATCGGTGTATTCCAGTTGTGCACAAAATTGCTGGGGTTGAATTTGCTGTAACTCTCCGGGGCGTTCTGGCTCCAGTAATTGCCGCCGATGTCCCAGTTGGCAAACCACAGCTCTTCTGTCGTGCCATACCAGCTTTTCAGATCGAACAGGCCGCAGTGGGAAATAAATGTTTTAAACCGGTTCTTGTGGATGCCGGCCAGCATAAACACGCTGTAGCCGCCATAGCTGGCGCCGACACAGCCCAGGCGCTCTTTATCCACGTATTTCTCCTTGCTGATGTCGTCAATGGCAGACAGGTAGTCGTCCATCGGCTGGCCGCCCCAGTCCTTGCTGATGTCGGCATTCCATTTTACGCCCCAGCCCGGCATACCGCGCCTGTTGGGGGCGATGACGATATAGCCCTGCGCCGCCATCAGCTGGAAGTTCCAGCGGAAAGAATAGAATTGCGATAAGGCGCCCTGCGGACCTCCCTGGCAGTAGAGCAGGGTAGGGTATTTCTTTGCGGGGTTAAAATCCGGCGGATAGATCACCCAGGCAAACATTTGTTTGCCATCGGTAGTGGGTATATACCGCTTGGCAATCTTACTCATTTTGATCGTGGAATAGAGGGCGTCATTTTCGTGTGTCAATACCCGCATGCCCCCGTCCTGCTTGTCTGCGGCGTAAATCTCTGCGGCGTGGTTCCAGTCGGTACGGCTCACTATCAGTTCTTCATTTGTCTCGCCGACGATGCCGGTGATATCAAAATTGCCGTCTGTGATCTGCGTGACGGCAGGCATGATGCGGGCTTTCAGGTTGGCCGGCACGGCTACAGAAAATACCTGTTCGGTACCTTTCCAGGGCGCGGTGAAGTAAATCTCCTTACTGTTGTTGCTCCATTTGAAACCGCTCACCGTTTCATCCCAGGCGGAAGTGAGGTTGCGCTTGTACTGCGTTGCCATGTCCAGTACGACAATGTCATTCTTGTCCGCTTCAAAGCCATCGGTTTTCATACTGGTGAAGGCCAGGAACCTGCCGTCTGTACTGAAAGCGGGGTTCATTTCATAACCCTTCATGCCTTCTGTAAGGTTGGTGGTACCTGCATCTTTGATCGTATAATAATACAGATCGGTATTGGTACTCAGGGCATATTCTTTACCGAATTTCTTTTTGCATACATACACAATCCCTTTACTATCCGGGGCCCAGACAAAGTCTTCGGCTCCGCCCATCGGTTTTTGCGGGCAATCGTAAGGCATCCCTTCCAGCAGGTCTTTGGCCGAACCGCCTTTTACCGGTTCGATGAACAGGTGGGAGAATTTGCCGTCGCTCCATTTGTCCCAATGCCTGTAGTTCAGATCGGTATAGATCTGTGCTGTGGTTTTGGGCATATCCTTGTACAGGTCTTTGCCCAGGGTGGGGGCGACCAGTACTTCTTTGCTGTAGGCAATGTACTTCCCGTCCGGCGATACTTTCAGGTTCTCGGCGTCTTTGATCATGCTGCCGATATTCGACCAGCTCTGGCCTTCATCGGTACTTTTATAAATATAATTGTCGTCCTGGGCATACCACTCCGTCTCCGTCTGCTGGAATACCGTTTTCCCTTCCGTACCGGTAAATTTTTTCTTTTTCCCGTTTGCTATGGAGATCACGGATTGGGTTGTTTTTCCCTTTTCCGTTTTCAGGTCATACTTTTTACTGGAGATGTAGACGCTTTTACCATCGGCGCTCAGGGCTGATGCACTGACACGGTTCAGGCTCCACAACAGCTCGGGAGTCATTTTGTTTTGTGCGGACACACCGCTGCAGGCCATTGCTGCAAGGGCAACAATTTGTTTTTTCATAAGTAATTTTATCTGTTATCTGCTAATATTCCCTTCCGTCGTAATAGAATTTGAAGAAGTTGTTGCCCACCTGGTACATCACCACGTCGTAGTTCAGCGACCAGTTGTTTTGTCCCGGGGATAGGGCGCTGGTGACCTCGTTGATTTCACCGTTACTATACAGTTTCAACACATTATTACGATCAAAATAAGCTACTGAGTTGTATTGCACCTGGAATTTATCGGGCATATAAGGTTCCAGCGTAGTGGTGACGCCATCCTGGAATACCTTGCTGTACCCACTGACATCCTG
Source organism: Chitinophagaceae bacterium (assembly GCA_016786525.1). Classification (GTDB taxonomy): domain Bacteria; phylum Bacteroidota; class Bacteroidia; order Chitinophagales; family Chitinophagaceae; genus Rurimicrobium. Next base: position 4,349 of record JAEUVW010000255.1, on the reverse strand, counting down.
GTACAGGCAGACAAAGTCCGACACCTGGAAATTGGGTTTGAAGTAGCCCATTTTGTACACTTTTCCTTTGCAGAATATATTAAAATTGCCGTCAACTGTGATGTAGGCTACCATATGGTGCCCTACACTGTAGGTCTGGGGCGGGAAACTCTCCAGTATCTGGGTTGTCCCATCGTAAAAAACCTTAAATTGATTTCCGGCATCTACATAAGCCACTGTATTTCTGCCTGCTTTAAACGAGCTGACCGGGTAAGCTTCCTGGTTGATGACCATGCCATGATAGAACAGGTGGAACTGGTTGGCATAGTTGATATAGGCTGCAATATTGCTTTTTACCTCTATTTGTTCAATGCCATTGTTGGCGTCGGCCAGGAAGGGCTCAACCGGTTTGATCTCGCCGTTGTAATAAGCATTGAACTGCTGTGTCCGTTCGTCCATATAGACAATAAGGCTGTCGCCGGCGTAATACCTGTTGCACAGGCGGCTCAGGTTCTTTACTTCCCCCCGGTCGAATACATTTAAAGAGGTGGCATTCCGGAAGGGGATCAGGCAATCGCTTGATTGATAGTCGTTTGTAAATCCGGTATTGAGTTTGCGGGCTCCGCCTCTGTAATAAACTTTAAAATTATTGGAATTGTCTATATAAGGAATCGCTATCCTTCCTACTTTCATATCAATCGGCTGCAGGTAATCTATCTTCCGGATCACGCCATTATCCCATACCATGACCTGGTTCTGAACATCTGTATATACGGAAAGGGGCTGAGCATCAGCTGTTTGGGTGAAAAGCAGGGCAGCAAGGAGGGGCAGGAAGCGTTTGCTCATAGAAAAAAATTTGAGCCAAGTTAAGTGTTTTAGTTTAGAATATCTTAAATCGCCTTTGCGATTCTTCCCCTGGCGTGTTCCTGTTGACCAGTATAAAGCTTATAAATAACAATATTAATAATCTGATAATTGTATATGAATTTCCTCAAATGATATAAAGATTTTAAGGGATAAGTAAAAATTTTATAATACGGAAAAACTTAAAAATCCTTTTTTACTACGCTCCGAATCCTTATCTTTGTATCAAGTTGTGAATTTAATGGGTTAGTAAGTGAGCCGTCTTAATCTCTATTAAGATGGCTCTTTTTTTTTGCCCTTTCGTTTCCCGGAAACGGTAAAAAATTTGTTGTAACGAAAGTTGGTTTACAACATCATTGCTGAGCTGTCGCTGCAGATAAAATTGTATCTTTGCCCCGGTGCCAAACCTCGAGGATACCGTGGATTGCAAAATCTTTACTGTATCATTCTGATTAAGCCATTGTAGCAATACGATGGCTTAATTTTTTTGCTGCGCTGCAAGCAGGATGTTTTCCCACAGGATGTCAGCGGCGTGTTCCCAGGTATACCTTTGTGTTGCTGTCAATGCTTTTTCTGCGAGCTGATTGCGCAGCATTTCGTTTTTATACAGGGTAGACATTTTTTCCGCGATGTCCTGGTAGTCTGTAGGGTCTGCGATGAGTGCCGCATCACCCGCTACTTCAGGCATACTGGAAGTATGGCTTACAATAGCAGGCACCCCGCATTGATAGGCTTCAATGATCGGGATACCAAAGCCTTCAAACAGGGACGCATAGACCAGTGCATAAGCTCCGCCCATTACACGGGCCAGGCTGTTCACATCCAGGTAGCCCAGCCAGACCACTTCTTCTTTAAAGGGCATCTCGTTTTTCATTTCCTGTACTTCTTTATAGTTCCAGGCCATACGTCCTACGATGACCAGCTTCATGTTGCTGCGGTTCCGCTTTTTAAAACGGATAAAAGCTTTGAGCAGGTTCACAACATTTTTGCGCGGATGCAAAGCGCCTGCAAAAATGAAATATTCACAGCCCCCGGTAAACTCCTGCTTTACTTTTTCCCGCTCTTCCCATGCCAGGGGAACATATTCCTTATGCGCGGCATTATTGCTTACCGCTATTTTTTCAGCAGGGATCTGGTAGTGCCGTATGATATCCTGTTTTGAAAATTCAGAGACAGTGACGATCCTCTTGGCCTTCCGGGCAAACAAAGGTGTAAATTTCCTGAAGTAAATGCTGTGGCTTTTTTTCAGGTGCTCGGGGTAATGCTCAAATGCAAGGTCGTGGATGACCAGGCAGGCCGGTACCTTGCTGGATAAAGAAGTAAAGCCGTCCGGGCTCAGGAAAACATCTGCTTTGTACTTGCGCAGCACAAAAGCCACGCTCCAGTCCAGCCAGAGATAAAAAAGCACCGGGTGCCGGGCAGGGGGGCCGATCACTACGGGGGTTACATTGTCGCCGAAGATAAAGGACTCATCGTAGGGGCGGTCAAAGATGAAGATAAACTCGTGTTCCGGATGACGCTGCACCAATAGCTTCAGCGTTTGGTACGCAAACCAGCCAATCCCTTCCAGCTTTCCTTTGAGTAATAATCTTGTATTGACCGCTATCTTCATATTATTGCGTGCAAAAGTATATTTTTACTTCCTGTTTTCTACGCAAATACCCTAGCTTTTTCAGTGCGCCAGCAATTAGTCAAAAATCTCCTGTTCGTTCTTGTCGTCAATGTGCTGGTAAAAGCCGTGTGGATCTTTATGATCGACCGCAATGTACAGATCAGGGTGGGCTATGCCAGCTACGGCGCTTACCAGGCTTTATTCAACCTCGGGCTGATCTTCCAGATCCTGCTCGACTTTGGCCTGACGCAATACAGCAGCAGGGAAGTGGCTACAGACCCCAAACGGATCAGGGTGTTGTTTTCCTCCATGCTGTGGACAAGGGTGCTCTTATCTGTGGTATACCTGGCCGTCGTATTGCTGATCGGCTTTGCTTTGGGGTACCGCTCCTCGCAAATGCTGTTGCTGGCCGGTGTCTTATCCATACAGGTCTTTAGCTCCATGATGGTCTTCCTGCGCAGCAATGTGGCGGCCCTGCATTATTTCCGTACAGATGGGGTATTGGCCGTGATCGACCGCTTACTGATGATCGGGGTTTGCGGGGTATTGCTTACCGTACCGCGCTGGGCAGCGCAGTTCCGGATAGAATGGTTTGTATGGAGCCAGATCCTGTGCTATGCTGCAGCGGTATTGATTGCCTTGATCGTGCTGCTGAGACTGACACCGGTACCGGTGCATTTTTCCATACGGCCAAAGATGATCCGTAAGGTAATGCGGGAGAGTGCTCCCTACGCGTTACTGGTGTTCCTGATGTCGGTGTACATGCGTTCCGATGCTGTACTGATCGAGCGCTTGTGCGGGGCTGAAGGAAAAGTCCAGGCCGGTATTTATGCGTCTGCTTTCCGACTGCTGGACGTGGCCAATATCTTCGGGCTGATGTTTGCCGGTATCCTGCTGCCGATGTTCGCGCGGATGATTGCTGCCAAAGAAACGGTAGCCCCGGCGATCCGCATTGCAGTCAATATTATGATGCCTGTATCTTTTATTGTGGCAGTCGCCTCTTTATTTTACGGAGATGATCTGATGCATATGTTGTACCACAAGGCCGGGGACTATGAGTCTGCGCATGTATTTGCACTGCTGATGTGGAGTTTTCCGCCCTACTGCCTGATGTATATTTATTCCACCTTGCTGACGGCCAGGGGTAGTATCCGTTTGCTGAATAAAGTTTCCTTTTTCATTGTCATTTTAAACCTGAGCCTGCATGCTTTGCTGATACCGGCCTACCAGGCAGAAGGAGCGGCAAAAGCCGTGTTGATCACAGAATGGACCGTGGCCGCCATCGTTATCCTATGCGCCCACAGGGTATTCCGGCTGCCGCATAATGTTAGATGGCTGGCTGCGCATGCCGGGTTTGTCGGCAGCCTGTTTGTTCTGGCTTATGGTGCTGCCGCACTGCCGTTTTCATGGTTATACCAATTGCTGTTGTTCCTTGCCGGGTCCCTGGCCCTGCTCTTCCTGTTTCGCTTCTGGACAATTGCTTCCTTCTTTCAGCTGCTCCGGCAAAAGAATGTGTAGGGGCGGTTTGCTTTTCAAAATCCCGGGACATTTTGTGGCGCGTGTAAGAATTGTTTATTTTTGAGCTAAATCCACCATCATGAAATCACCCGTTTTGCTGAAGCGCCTGCTGGCGTGTACTGCGCTGACTTTTGCTGCCGTTGGGCAGCTTTCCGCGCAGGGAAAAAAATTGAATGTCCTGTTTATCGGCAATAGCTATACCGCCACCAACGACCTGCCGGGTATGGCTAAAAAAGTAGCTTTATCTGCCGGAGATACCCTCATCGTTGACAGCTACAGTCCCGGCGGCAATACCCTGCAGATGCATGCCGCCAATCCTGCCGTTGCGTCAAAGATCGCTGTCGGAACCTGGAACTATGTGGTGTTGCAGGAGCAA
>JAEUVW010000218.1 GCA_016786525.1 Chitinophagaceae bacterium | reverse complement strand
CCCGTCCAAAGCCTGGTATTACCCCGAGTATGTACCGGACCATATGGTCTGCGACACTACTGTGCCTTCCCGGTACAAGGATTTTTTGCGGCTTGAAGATTCACTGCAGATCAATCGTATTGACTGCAACGCCTGGTTTGTCCGTCAGAAAGATACGACAAAGCACCTGCTGATGTCTATGCAGGGCATACACTGGACCACCTACGCCGCTCTGCTGGCAGCCGACAGCATCATCAGCTGGCACGAACAATACTTCCGGAAACCCATGCCCCGTATCCGGATTGAAAAACTGGAATACACCACAAACCCGAACGGCGACGACGATATCGCACGGGGGCTGAACCTGTTCCTGCCTGTGACACAGGAAACATTTACATACCCCACCTTTTCCTACACAGAAATGCCGGAGTCACAACGCCTGAATGCCTTTTATATGGGCGACAGCTTTTTCTGGACCATGATCAATATTAAAATGCCGCACCGTACCAACAACGACTTCCTGTTCTGGTACTCCTGGGGAGAGATCTGGTACCGGAAGAATGGGGTAGAAGATCATAGCTATGATGACGAGCTGGACTGGAAAAACACCCTGGCGCATACTGATATGATCGTGCTGATGTCCACCGAAGTAAACCTGGACCGCATCGGCAACGGCTTTATTGAAAAAGCCTACGCTTACTATTTCGGATCACAGCCCTGATTCTGCTCCGTCTTTATGACGCGGATACCAAATCATGTAGTAATAAGCCAGTAGCAGCACACCCGTCACAAAAGGGATCAGCGCCAGGTGCCGGAAGGTAAAAGGTCCGCTGATGACGACTGAATCAAAATGCAGGAATTCCGATACCATCCAGTAAGAGTTGGCCAGGATCCACACCGTGATGGCCAGGTTGTGGTACAATTCACTCTTCATAGTCCGGGTGCGCCAGGCAATAATAATGGAAATGATCAGGGTAGGGAAGATCATGAGGATCCCGAGTGGTTTCCAGATCATGCACCAGCTGATGTCTTTGATCAGCCAGAAAACGATGTGCAGGTTTTCCATCCTGCGGTAGGCAGCCGGTATTGTATATTCAGATTGGGAGAAAGGCATGCTCTTTATTGTTTACTTTTTTTAGCCAGCGGATTATAGTCCAGGCACAATTGCAGCCAGTGCTGTAACTTTTTCCCCGTCTTAAAGCCGTTTTGCATAATATAGACGTAGCCCTTCATGGCTTTACCGGTAAATTCCATCGGGATCACATGCTCCTGACCGATTATAGACTCAGCGACAGCTTCCCCGACACGGCAAAGCAACAAGTCTTCCCCGGTCTTTTTGTCCGTATGCGTGGCGCAGCACATCTTGTCGTCTACCATAAAGCAGACACCGCCAAACATGTGTTTTTCACTGAAACCGGCTCCCTTTTCAAATAAAACGCAGCGGATGCGGTCGGCAAGCAGTTCATTATAAGCCATAATATATAATATACTTCTTATCGGTTCTGTAAATTGGTGTCGCCAGCTTTGGCAGCCAGGCCCGCCAAAACTAGATGATCCGGGGCAAAGCAACACAGGCAATTGCAGTTATTTTATGAATAAAACTCCACCATTATTACAAAACTACCTGCATACGGCAGCAAAACCGGCGCAAAGCCTGAAGGGGAGCAGAAATTATTTTTTACTGTAATAATAATTTGTTTTACCTTTGCCGTCCAAAAATTTCACTTAAAAGGAGGAAACAAAAATTGGAAGAAAACACAATTCCACAAGTTCAGTCCGTACAGTCAGCTCATGACGATTTCGACTGGAGCGTTGACAAACGCAACGTTGCATCCTACACCAAAGAAGATCGTAAAAAATACGAAGAGGTGTATGACAACACTTTCACTCCGATCGATGAATCGGCAGTGATGAACGGTACAGTGGTGGGTAAAACCAACACTGACGTGATTGTAAACATCGGTTTCAAATCCGATGGTATGATCTCTCTCAACGAATTCCGCGATATGCCGGAAGTAAAAATCGGTGATGAGATCGAAGTAATGGTTGTAGAAAAAGAAGACCGCAACGGTCATCTGCACCTCAGCCGCAAAATGGCACGCGCAGCACGCGCATGGAACCAGATCGTTGAGTTCTACAAAACAGGCGAAATTGTTACCGGTAACATTACCTCTAAAACAAAAGGCGGCCTGATCGTAGACGTTCACGGACTGGAAACCTTCCTGCCCGGTTCACAGATCGACGTAAAACCCGTAACGGATTACGATCAGTATGTGGGCAAAACAATGGATTTCAAAGTTGTGAAAATCAACGAACAGATCCGCAACGCAGTCGTTTCCCACAAAGCGCTGATCGAAAGCGATATGGAAGCACAACGCAGCGTGATCATCGGCCAGCTCGAAAAAGGACAAATCCTCGAAGGAACGGTGAAAAATGTAACCGACTTCGGTGCATTCATCGACCTGGGCGGCGTAGACGGTTTGTTGTACATCACTGATATCAGCTGGGGACGTATCACTCATCCTACAGAAGTACTGAGCAACGGTCAGAAACTGAACGTTGTGGTTCTGGACTTCGATGATGAGAAAAAACGCATCAGCCTCGGCCTGAAACAATTGACTCCTCACCCATGGGACAACCTGTCTGAAGACATCGTTGAAGGCAGCTCCGTAACGGGTAAAGTAGTGAATATCGAAGATTATGGCGCGTTCCTGGAAATCATGCCGGGCGTAGAAGGTCTGGTACACGTATCAGAGATCACCTGGTCTTCACAGCCGATCAACGCGAAAGAATTTTTCAAAATGGGCGACGAATACCAGGCTTCCGTAGTAACCCTGGACAAATCTGAGCGCAAAATGAGCCTTTCTATCAAGCAATTGACAGAAGACCCATGGGAAACCATCGAGAACAAATATCCTTTGGACAGCCGTCATAAAGGTATCGTGAAAAACCTGACTCCTTACGGCGTATTCGTTGAGCTGGAAACAGGTATCGGCGGTATGATCCACATCAGCGACCTGAGCTGGATCAAACGTTTCAACCACCCGAGCGAATTCACCAAAGTAGGTGAAGAGATCGAAGTGGTGATCATGGGTATCGACAAAGAAAACCGCAAATTGTCTCTGGGCCACAAACAAGTGGAAGACGATCCGTGGAACACCTTTGAAACCGTATTCCCGATCGGTTCCCTGCACGAAGGTACCGTGACCAAAAAAGACGATAAAGGCGCTACCGTTCAGCTGCAATACGGCCTGGAAGGATATGCACCGGCTCGCCACCTGCGCAAAGAAGACGAAACCACCGTTGCTGCAGACGAAACGGCCCAGTTCATGATCATTGAATTTGACCGCAACGACAAACGCATCATGGTATCCCACACCAAAGTATGGGAGCAAGGTAAAGTTGAAGAGCGCGAAGCTGCGAAGAAAGATGCTAAAGATCAGGCAGACAAAACTAAATCTGCTGTGAAAAACATCCAGTCTAAAGTAGAGAAATCAACTCTGGGCGACATCGGAGCACTGGCTGCACTGAAAGACAAAATGAAACAAGACGAAGGCGAAAACAAATAGTTCTTCCCCCAAACCTTGGCAAAGAAAGACGGTCATCCTGCAAAGGGTGGCCGTTTTTTATTAGAACTACATGCGCTTATTTTGCAATGCTATAAAACCTTATAGGTTCAGGGATCATCACAGGTTTGCAGCCGGTATGTTGCACGAATAAGCACAAGCCTGTAAGTTTGCACTATGAAAACAAAAATCCGTCTATCGCAGCGGCAGGCGTCTGTTATTTTTTCCTGTTTGATCGGCTGGGCCTTTTCGTTCCTGGCGATACAGGTTTTCCGCGATTATGCTTTCGGACTCTTTATATGGCTGCCGTTTTCGTTAGGACTCGTGTCTACGCTCATTTACTCCTACAAAAATGACGTGCCTCGCAAAGTATTAAGAAACAATGCTTATCTTGTATTGTTTTTAGTCTGTATCGGGTTGTTGTTGTTTGCCTGGGAAGGCCTTATTTGCCTGATCATGTCGGCGCCCTTAGGCATCCTGTTTACCTATATCGGTTTCATCATCGCATACTATATTAAGAAAAGCCGTTTAAGCAAACGTGCACTGTCCCTTGCCGCAATAACGACACTATCAGTCCCCGCATTAATGGCTTTTGAAAACCTGAATCAGCGGGAAGAAGCAATCCGCTTTGTAACAACAAGCATCGAAATTGACGCAGATGCGGAGGAGGTATGGAAAAATGTAATTGCTTTTCCGCAGCTCAGGGAGCCTGATGAGTTCTTATTCAAAACCGGTATTGCATATCCCATCAGTGCCACAATAGAGGGTAGCGGAGCCGGTGCAGTGCGGCAATGTAATTTTTCAACCGGCAGTTTTGTAGAACCTATTACCATATGGGAACAGCCAAAGCTGCTGCAGTTTTCGGTACAGGAACAACCCGAGCCGATGCAGGAGTTGAGTTTTTACGATATTCATCCCAACCACCTGCATGGGTATTGGGTTTCCAGGAAGGGCCAATTTAAGCTCATACCTTTACCCAATGGTCATACCTTATTGGAAGGTACTACCTGGTATGAGAATAAGATAAAACCTAATGTTTACTGGACCCTCTGGAGCGACTACATTGTACATAAAATACATCAACGGGTTTTAGCACACATTAAAGTAGTGTCGGAGCGCGGTTAACTGTAAACACTTTATTGACTCTGAACGCACCGGTTTTATGTCCCTTATCCAGCTTCAAACCATGATCCACGCAGGGATCCGGACCTGCTTCGACCTCTCGCGCAGCATTGACCTGCATAAGATCTCTACCGCGCATACCAACGAAGCGGCAATAGCCGGTTGCATGGAAGGCCTGATCGGTCCTGGAGAATTTGTGACCTGGGAAGCCACGCACTTCGGTATCCGGCAGCGCCTCAGCACACAGATCACCGCTTTCGATCCGCCCTTTCATTTCCGCGATGAGCAGATCAAAGGACCCTTCAAAAGCATGGTACACGACCATTATTTTACCGAAAAGGACGGGATTGTCACCATGAGTGATATCTTTGCCTTCCGCGCTCCTTTAGGCCCCTTAGGCAGGCTTGCAGACCTTCTGGTGCTGAAACGCTATATGGCCGCTCTATTGGAAAAAAGAAACCAAACAATCAAAACATTTGCCGAAAGCGGGCAATGGACTTCAGTGTTGCAATAAGAAATACATGAGAATATTAATAAAAAACATTAAACATTTATATCAGGTTGAGGAAGGTCCGTCTCGCAAGCGGGTCGTCGAAGGAGCAGATATGGCCACTGTGCCGGCCCTGGAAAATGCATACCTGGTGATTGAAAATGATCGGATTCACTCATTTGGAAAAATGAATGAATTATCTGATAATCAATATGAAGAAGCGATTGATGCAAGCGATAGTTTAGTTCTTCCGGCCTGGTGCGACAGCCATACACACCTGGTGTTTGCGGCCCCGCGCGAACAGGAATTCGTAGACCGCATCAAAGGCAAAAGCTATGAAGAGATCGCCCGCAATGGCGGCGGTATCCTGAACTCTGCCCGCAAACTAAACCTGATGGACGAAGAGGAACTGTACGAGCAGTCCCTGCAGCGCCTGAACCAGGTCATTGCCCAGGGTACCGGTGCTATTGAGATCAAAAGCGGCTACGGCTTGAATACCGGCGCCGAATTGAAAATGCTGCGCGTGATCCGCAGGCTGAAGGAAAATACACCTGTTCCGGTCAAAGCCTCTTTTTTGGCAGCACATGCATATCCTGTTGAATACAAAGATAATAAAGCATCTTATTTAAAGTTAATTATCGATGAGATGCTCCCGCGCGTAGCCGAAGAAGGCCTGGCGGACTACATGGACGCTTTCTGCGAAGAAGGCTTTTTCAGCGTAGCCGATACGGAGCAATTGCTTGAGGCCGGGTGGAAGTACGGCCTGAAACCAAAGATCCACGCAAACCAGCTGCATTACTCTGGTGGGGTACAGGTTGGGGTGAAGCACAAAGCTGTTTCCGTAGACCACCTGGAATGCGTTGGCGAGGCGGAGATTGAAGCTTTGAAATCCGGTACCACCATGCCTACTTTATTACCGGCTGCAGCATTCTTCCTGGGAATCCAATACCAGCCGGCCCGCAAAATCATCGACGCCGGACTGCCGGTCTGCCTGGCCAGTGATTACAATCCCGGTTCCTGCCCTTCGGGCAATATGAACCTGCTGAGCACCATTGCCTGCACACAGCTCAAAATGACCCCAGCTGAAGCGGTCAATGCCATTACGCTCAACGGCGCCGCAGCTATGGAACTGGAACAGGAATACGGCACCATTGCCGTAGGTAAAAAGGCAAACCTCATCATCACCAAACCGATGAGCTCACTGGACTATATCCCTTACGATTTCGGCAACAACCCGGTGCAGCAAATGATCGTGAACGGGAAGGTATACTGATAGTCTTGCAGCTATATATAACAACTGTAGTTAACTGTAAAAACAGCCTGCGTTATCATTTTTTGAATAGTTTATGTACATAAGAAAACGCAAATAATGTCACACTCAATAAAAGTATTTCTTTGCCATAAGGATAATGCTGTATACGGAAGTCAATCCCTATCAGTATTCCTAGCGTAGCAATGATTCGAAGTGCGGTCCTTACAGCCTTCATTATTTCTTTTTTGTGACTTTGTTAGTTGCTGCTTACTTAGCCGGTATGTACCGGATGCTCATTTCCCCAGAGTATTGAGCGCCGGTAAAAGAGACCTTTTGCAGCACCGCTTCTTTGGAAGCCCTGGGAGCAGGGATGTTTACTGAAAAATGATCAACAGTCGCCTCCAGCGAATCGTACAGGAACAATTCCGTACTGCCGGGATTGACATGAAAAGGCGTAGCTGCCGAAAGTTCATAATGCCCGTCCGGGAACAGGACAGGGGCGCTGAATGTCAGGAACGAAGGAGTGCTTTTCAGGACCAGCGAATACCGGCGCACATCCGGGGCAGGCCCTGCACCCTTGTAGTAAAGGGATGCCGACTGGGGCAACACAAGGTATTGATCTTCTTGCTTACAGGACAAAGCAAAAAGAAAAACAGAGAGGGCAAGAATGCTTTTGTTCATGACAAGACAAATATACCTGCTTTCCGGTGTTCCGGTGCATGAAAAAGGGTTGATCTTTAGGATCAACCCTTGTAGATAGGACACATTCTTATTTTTAGTACCACTGCAGTTTCAGTACCACTTCCGCCATGTCTTTATAGTTCAGCGTGATCTCGGAAGGGTAGTCCTTATAATCGGCAAACACCAGGTTGCCTGTTACTTTCTGGATCAGTTCATCGTCGCCCATACGCTCATAGTCCATCAGTTCCAGCGTGTAAGGAATGTCCAGGTTTTCAACCTTAAAGGGGCGCACCAGGTCAAAAGTCACGGGGAGCTTATATACATTTTCGTAATAGTTCGTCACATAGACCTCCTCATTGTTGGCGCTGAACACCGCAAACAGGTCGGGGGAAGAATGACGGTCAAAGCGGGCCCCGTTCATGCGCTCTTTAGGAAATTTATTCACCTTCAGGGAAAGCACTTTAACATTGGTATATTGCTGTTGCGCAAAAGCAAAGCTGGCAGACAACAGGAAAGCTGCAGTAGTCAATAGTCTTTTCATAGATTTATTTTCCACAATTATACTATGTAAACCTGTAGCATGCAAATTTTTCCAAGCTTTTTTTATAGACTTATTCCCGCCGGAATTCATGATGCTCCGGCGCAAAAGGAAAAAATCTTATGGCTGCTCGATCAGCGAAACATTCACGGAAAAAGAATCTGTACCGGCATAGAAATAGGGCGTATTGAAATTAAAATCACCCTTCGCTTCCCCGGCCTTCCGGCCTTGCTCGTAAACAGATACAGTAACGATGCCCGGCTGGAACTGTGCCGAAACAGAATCTTCCATACGTACCGAATAATTGTACGGATCATTATCGGGCTTGCGGTACACTTTGGAATAATAGGTATTGCTGCCCTGTGTCAGCACCACCTGCAGGGCTTTATAAGGCCATTGCGGGTTTGAACCATAGTAGCTGCTGGGGCTGAAGTCCACGCTGTAAGGCTTATATTTCTTAAATGTATTTTTCTTTTTACAGGCCATGAAAGGCAGCAGGGACAACAGGAATAGGGTGGAGGCTGTACGCATCATGTTGAATTTGGTGTAAATGTATCGCTTATTGCTTTGATATAAACGTGGATGCAGCACCCTTATTGTGCATAGTATCTTATGGATACAAAAGTGGCCGCCTCTTGCGAAACGGCCACTCGTCATCTAACTCACCACTACTCATCTAAACCACTGGTGCTCTTTATTGAACCGAAATCGAAACAGATTTCGCTTCTTCTTTTTCTTTTTTGGGCAGCCCCACCGTCAGGATGCCATTTTCGTAAGCGGCACTGATGCCGTTGGCATCTACTTTTTCGTTCAGGGAAAAACTGCGCTTGAACGATTGCAGGCGAAACTCCTGTTTCAGCCATTTGTCTTCAGTTTCCTTAGTGTCTTTCTTTTGCTCGAAGGAGATATGCAGCATGTCTTTTTCAACATTGATGCTGAAATCTTCTTTGTGCAAACCCGGGGCGATCACCTGTACTTCATATTGGCTTTCGTTTTCCCGGATATTGACCAGGGCTTTATGCTCCGGGCGGGCAAATTCATTGTTCAGAAATCCTTCCAAAAGATTGGCGAAATGAACGGGGGCTTGTCTGTTTACTCTGTTGTACATCATTGTCGTTAGTTTTTAAAGTTGTTGAATTGATTGTTTGCTGTATCTCTTTCAAACAAGATTCCAAACTGAAAATGCGGACAAAGCTGCGGAAAATCAATTGTTTTACAGACAAAATGTCTCTTTTTATGCGTACATCAACGACAAAATGTCATTTTTAAATTGAAGTTGCCTGTAATCAGAAGCCGATGGGGATACTGATCCATACCGGCCTGGGTGGGAGAGGAGGCTGAAGGGATGACAGCGCGGGAGAGTGCCCTATCCATTAAATTGAGAATTGTGTAGGATTCAGATGATGCTCCAGACCGTCATTCCGCAGGAATCTGTCCCGCTGATACAACACATAAACAGGACAAATTCCAGCAGCGTAATATTCGTCACATACCTGCACACTACCATACGAACGATAGCAGTCGTCAATGCGATTTATTGATAGCGAAACTGGGCAAGCTACAGATCCCTGCGGGATGACCTATCGTTTGGTAAAATAAATTTTACCTCCTCACACGCTGTCACGCCGACATAGGAGGTATCTCTACGCATAACCTGCTAAAAAATAAACATTAATGTACCGATCCTTTTAAAGGATGATGTTTGCGTGATCGGCATGGCTTATTCCCTCCAGAGAAAAGGAAACAAGACCAGGCTCAAAATAGCGACCAGCACAATCAGCAGACCCAGTATCAAGGCCAGTTGCCCCCAGCCGGCCTGGTACACTGGCATCACGGCGCGGGTCGCCAGCTTGCTCAGGATCATCAGTACCGGCGTGATGATCGGGAAACCCAGCACCGCCATCAACGCGGCATTCTGGTTGGCCTTGGCGGCAATGGCAGACAGGAAAGTGAATACAGAAGATAAGGCCATACTCCCCAGCACGGTAACAGCCAGGAACAAGCCCGCCTGCTCCAGCGGGTTGCCCAGCATCAGCGAGAATAAGAGGAGGCTCACCAGGCTGATGAGCAATTGCAGCACCAGGTTGTACAGCAATTTAGCCCCCATAAAAATACCCGGCGATACAATACTGAAATAATAACGGTAGCGAGCCTGCGACTCCTGCAGGAAGCTCTTGGCTACGGAATTGACGGTCACAAACAGCTGGATCAGCCAGAACAAAGCGTTCCAGACCTTAGGTTCGGGCTGACCGTTCATCATATACACCACAAACACCGTAGAGCCTACATACAGCAGTACGCCAAACAGCGTATGCTTCTGCCGCCATTCTATCGTGGCGTCCTTACGGATTAAACTAAATAATTGTCGGATCAAACAGTACCAGTATGTGGATTGCCTTAATAACAAGGCCATCAAAAATCAAGAATCTCAAATCAAAAAACCTACCAGACGTATTGCTTTTTATTCAGCAACATTGCTTCTCCGGCAATGGTCTGATCGCCGCTGCCTGCTTCATAGACGGCACAATCGTAGAGAATCCTGTTTTTCTCGGGGAAGATCTCTTTTACCGTCACCACGGCTTCATATTCCACCTCCGTAAACATGGGTCTCAGCCATTTGATATTCTGGGTCATATACACGTGACCATCGGCATACCAGAGCGCACCAAATATTTTCGTAAACACGCTGGCGCCCAGGAAACCGTGTATGATGCGGCGGCCAAACATGCTGGCGGCACCTGCTGCTTCATCAATATGCAGGGGGTTCACATCGCCGCTCACGGCCGCATAGGTATCCACATCCTGTTGCGTATAGCTGAATTTATGCCGAAAAGCATCGCCTGGCTGTAACATAATAGAAAACGTTTGAGGGCGAAAATAGCTGAATTTCCCAAAGCTGCAAATGCAACGGCTTTACTTTTACCGTTTCTGTATGGTCTATCGTATGGTTAAATTATTGTTAGCATCAAAAATACCGGATCAATTAACAAATTTTCTTGTTGTTTGCCAGTACCTTTGCGGCGCCTAAACGAACTTATATGATATAAATTCTGCAGTTTCAGGCAAAAACAATTCGAAACCTATTTTTTTTCAAACAATAAACAAAAAAAACAATGGCTAA
>JAEUVW010000158.1 GCA_016786525.1 Chitinophagaceae bacterium | reverse complement strand
GGTAGAGCCGTAGGTGGCTTTGAGGCTGGTCCAGTCGGTGATGGGCAATTTACCCAGGGGCACCGTATAGCTGGCGTTAAAGCCTTGTGTGAACTGGGTATTCCGGCCCAGGCGTTTTACGGCACTCCACAGCGAATCTTTTTTCGCGGCATTGTCAATCCTGCCGTAGGGCTCATCCACCCTGGAGCGGTTGGTAGCGTTGTAGTCGAAAGAAAGAGAGCGGGTCAGGTCCCAGCGCAGGTTGTAGCTGCGGGTCCAGATGAAATTCTTGAAATAGGTAGGATCGATCTTATAGGTTCCGTCGCCGATCACCCTCACCTGGGTCTCGTTCATAGCCCGGTTCATATCGTTGCGGAAGGTAATGTTGGAGGGTTTGAGGTTAAAGTTGAAATCTTTGACCAGTGAGAACCATTTCGATTTTGATTTGATCAGTTTCTTAAAGGGTTCTATCGATTTGTTTTTAAAGGAATAAGTATACCCCAGCCCAAAGGTCTGGGTCGTATAATCATCGCTTTCGATCAGGGAGTTGTGCTTGAACTGCTTGTTGTACGAATAGCTGAAATCGAAATTTTTGAGGCTGTAAAACCTGGGCTTGTTGTTTTTGGGAGAGCCCATAATGCGGGCGTTGGCAACGTTGAAGCTGCTGATCGAAGTAAAGTCCTGGGCCGCCTTGCGGAAGGAGTCGCGCTTTGCAGGATCTGAGGTCGCAGACAGCAGGTCATCCATTTTCTGATCCAGGTCGTAAGGATTGTATTTGGGATTGCTTACGTTTTGCGAATAACCGATGAAGAAAGGCAGGGTTACGCCCCAGTTTTTGGGCATCAGTTTACCGAGGTTCAGGTTAGAGGAGACATCGTACGTATAGGTCGCATTCTGTGAGCGCTGGTTGATCTTCTGATCGATATTACCGTAGCCGGCCGTATTCATCATACCGCCCAGGCGTACGCTTCCCAGGTCTGCCATCTGTACATTCACCTTTCCGGCAGCCGCATAGGCCGCACGGTCGCTGAGCCCGCTGACGCGCAGCTCATCCAGCCATACCTCACCACATTTCGGAAGGCCGTCATCGGAAGGCCGGGAGTCATCTTTTTTCGGGTTCAGTACTCCCAGCATCACGTTCTTGGCTTCACCGATATTGGGCTGGCCGACCACCACAATGGTGCTCCCGTTGTCCAGGGTCTCCTGGTAAGGCTGGTAAGCCGGGATATTCTTGTCATTCCGGCGGGTCTTGATGTTGACCAGGTCATTCAGTGTCAGCTCGATCTCGTTATTCTTGGGCCAGATGTCCTGCTGGGAAGTAGCGCCGCTCAGGGTCACAGACAAGGGCCTGCGGTATTCATAATAGTTGTTGGTAAAATCGCTGCCGATCCGCATGAAGACTTCAAGGTCTCCGTTTTGCAGGGCGGTCTGTCCCAACTGGGCTTCGGCATGCGTAAACAGGCGCAGCTTATCGAACTGGCGCAGGTCTATACCGCCCACCGATTTGAAGATACCGCGGGCATCGCCGTCTTTCAGGTTGCAGACCTGCAGGGCAATAGACTGCTCGTTCTGCTGGATGGTCTGGCCATTGCTGACGGCTTGCTGCTGGCGGGTCACGCCCGGGGGGATCACATAAGGGATCGGTGTACGCTTGCTGTTTTCTTCCACACTGACCGACAACAGGTTGAAAGGGGTTGTGCTGTTGTCGATCGGGATATTTTCACCGGGCGTCAGCAGGGAGTACATATAGGTACGCCAGGTATTGCGTCCCAGTTGCAGGCGTGCAAAACGCAGGGTCACACTGTCATTGAAGCCGTTCAGGTACATCCGGATAAAACGGATGGAGCGGAAGTCATTGATGTTTCCTACCTTATTCTGAAACTCGGTAATGGGCACTTTGAACTGGTACCAGCGTTCGGGCTCTTTGTTCCCGTTCGGAAGGGTAACGCCCGGGTGATCATATATATTGGTAATGAAATTAGTACCGACCTTCATATCACGGGTCAGGTCTATACGGTACTGGTAATAGTTTTCGGCCTCGTTGAGGGTATTGTCCTTGTTCAGGTCTTCCGACTCGGGTATGGTGGTAGCGGCAGAAGAGAAGGCGGAATTCGCATCGGTAATGGGAGAGTTGCCCTGCGGATTGTTGTAGCGTTTGTAGCGCTGCAGCACATAGGCATCATCCAGGCCATTGCCACGGAAAAACTGGTAATCGTCGTTGGCCGGGTCATCGTTGGCCTGCTGTAAAGCAGCAGGGTTCGTGAGTATATTGCCCAGATTACTTAGATAATCCCTGAAATTTTCCTTTTCTTCGGCATTGGATAAAAGATCAAGACCCACGTCCTGTATATTGCGCGCGGCAGGATCGTTGTCGAAAGCGCGCGTGATCTGCATGGCGAACTTGGGTACATAGCCCCAGGGCGTAGCAGTCAGCTGTGCCGGGTTTTTGGGGTTAGTGATCCCGTTTTCGAAGGCCATATTGTGGTCTTTCAGCACATCTTCGGAGATATCCCCCAGGTTGATGTACAGGGAGCCTCCTTCAGATCCGGAACGATTCCCCATATAAGGATCCATGACCCAC
Source organism: Chitinophagaceae bacterium (assembly GCA_016786525.1). Lineage (GTDB taxonomy): Bacteria > Bacteroidota > Bacteroidia > Chitinophagales > Chitinophagaceae > Rurimicrobium. The sequence goes on along the minus strand of JAEUVW010000158.1, from coordinate 3,834 downwards.
ATCTCGATAAAGCCTACGTTGGACTGCTCGAAATCGGTATTGTCGATATAGCGGGTAATACCGCCCCAGCGCTGCTTGGGGTTGAGCAGCCTGCCGGTCAGGGGGTCAATATTGCTTGCATCAAAGTTATAGGGGCCTCTTTCATTCGGATAAAACGAAAGGTCAAAAGTGGAAATGGCATTCTGTAAGGTATTCAAGGATTGGGTCGGCCAGATCTCCTGGGCCTGCACCATACGGATATAGTGCTGGTCGGGATCGGTCTTGACGTAGCCGGGAAGGCCGCCGCTCAGCGGATCGATCAGGGTGGGCTCGATCATATACCAGGCCAGTTTTGAGCGGTTGTAGCCGTAGTTCAGGGAGTCGGATGTGGCTTCGGGAAACAGCAGGGAGCCGTCTTTGCCCCGTGCGCCCGTAGGAGTGGAAGCCAGGTTCCAGCTCTGCACCGGGAACTTCAGGTCATAGGAACTGCGGGTTCCTTCAAAGTCGTCGATGTATACGGTACCGCCGGGGTCTACCCCATCGATCACTTTGGAGTGCCCGGGAAACAAGCCGGCCACCTCACCCGAAGCAGTAATGAAGGAGCTGGCTGTGGTGGAGTACAGCGGCAATTTGTCCAGAGCCCTGGTCAGCAGCGGAAATTCGCTCTGGTAGCTGGCATCCAGGCCCAGATTGGTATTCTTGATCGGGTCTTCACCGATATTGGTCTTTTGCGTAAAGGGCCTTTCCGTCAGGCGCATGAAGGTTCCCCCCAGGGTCAGCTTTTCGTTCAGGATATAATCGAAGCGGGAGCCCATGAAGTTTTGCTGCAAAAACCCGAAGGTTGCGTTGTCCTCGTATTGTACATTGATCGGGATACCGGAGTTCAGGATACCCGTGTTCAGGATTTTCAGGCGTCCCAGGCCATAGTCGATCTGGTAGTCCACATTCTCCATCAGGCGCTGGCCTCCTGCCGTCACCTGTACAGAGCCCTGCGGGATGTTGAAGCCGCCCAGGGATATCTCGCTGGAGGTGGCGGACTTGTAGCTTCCCCGCATGACATAGCGGTTGTTTTGCTGCGATTGCAGGGCCACCGTTTTGGTAGAATCGTACAGGATCTGGTACGGGTACTTTCTTTGCAGGATGGGATCGGGTCCCAGTGCGGGTATCAGGTCGGAACCAAAGGGCTCCAGCACGGGGAAGATGATCTTACCCTGCTGGGTGTTGATCGTGACGCCTTCCACAAAGTCGAAAACCCCATCGGGTCCGGGGTCATTCTGCTGGTTCAGCCGATCGAGATTCAGTACGGTGAGCAAGGGTACCCCTGCAGACGCTCCTTCGGGGAGGTACCTTTTTTCCCCGCCGCCGGGATCCTGGTACAGGATATTCAGGCGGAAATTGTCGCGGGACAAGCCGAAGCCGCCCAGTGCATAAATATTTTTCATCATCAGGTCCCAGATCGGCAATTTGGGATTGGCCGTGGTGCCTTTCAGCAATTTCAGGAAGATGATGCGCTGGTTGGTCGTATCCGGCGGAAGGTCTTCTGAGAATTCCCCTACCTGGTACACCTTACCGCTGTAGGTATAGCGGTAGGCCACACCGATCACATCGTCCGGGTTGGCCTGCGTGTTGATGGAGATATAACCCAGCTGTGGATTGAAAGAAAACTCGGTAGGGGTCAGTTTGCGGGCGGTAACGGAGGCATAGTCTACGGATTGTACCAGGTTCAGGTTATTGTTGAGCACATTGACATAGCCGCTTTGCTGGCGGGCCCCGGGGTATTGCAACAGGCGGGAGTACAGGTCGTTCGCGCTGTTGTCCGGCAGGCCCAGGGGTACATTGCCCGGTATCAGCGATTTGTTATAGGGATTGTTTTCCCCCAGGTCCATCAGGGCTACGATGCTGCGCACACCGGTCACGGCGCCACTGCGGTTGGCGATCCAGACTTCGATCTTATTGATGGTCACCAGTGAATTGATCACCGGGAAGGACTGCAGGGTCTTGTTGTAATTGTCGCGGAAATAGTGCCCGAGCAGGAAGTTTTTGTTTTCCTCATACCCGTCGGCTTTGATGGTAAACTGCTGGGTCTGTGCGCCGCCCTGCAGGGTAAGACTGTTTTGTTTGGACTTCTGCTGCGACAATACGGTAGTGACCCACAGGCGGCCGAACTGCAACTGCGTTTTGATCCCGAACAGGGACTGGCGCCCACTGAGCAGGGTACTTTTGAGCGGGAAACTGGTATTCCCGGCTTCGATCTTCTTGATGATCTCGTCTTCCTTGCCGGTGTACTCCACGCGCTGCATGTTCTGGAAGTCGAAGGTGGCTTTGGTGTTGTTGCTGATATTCAGTTTCAGCTTGTCGCCGATGGTGGCCAGCAGGTTGATGTTCATCTGCAGGTCGAAGTTGAACACCCCGTATTTTTGCTGGCGCTGTGTCAGCGCCGGGTTTTTGATATTCTGCCAGTTGCCCCCGAGTGTCACATCCACGTTACCCTGTGGCCGGACCTGTATGCCGGTACCGCCGAAGATGCGGTCGAACAACCCTTCTTTGTACATCACCGGCAATTCGGGCTTTTTGTTGAACATGGTCAGTGCGTCCATGCGCTTGCGCCAGTAATTGTTTTCGTCCTGTTCGGCCCTGTACTTCTGGTATTCTTCCTGGGTCATGTATGTAGGCGTACGCACATATTCATCCCCGACTTTCTGTATGAAGTAATATTTATTTTCCTTTTCGTCATACTCCACAGTCTTCCGGATGTTGCCCGGATCGTTCAGATCCATACCATCAGGTTTCCCGTCGTCCGTGAGCGGAAACCGGAGTGAATCTGTAGCCGTGCCCCCCTGTCCATAGCTTTTGCCGGTCCAAAGCAGCAGCCCCATGATGATGAGCAGCGTACAACGGAGCGCAGAGCTTACGGTTTTTTGCATTGTTCTCGCCTTCAAATGTCTCTTAATGTCTTCTGTAATTGATCTTCTGTTTATAGGTTGCGCAGGGCCTGTTTGATCAGTTCTTCTACGGGAAGGTCTGTACTTCCGGCCTTTTTGAGCGCGGCTTCTGCTGCGGTTTTATTAATACCCAGGTTCACCAAAGCTATTAACGCATCATTAGCTTTTGTATTGTACGTTTCGGCAGAATTGTTGGGGTTCAAAACAACGGTTTTTATATTTATTTTACCCTTAAGTTCAAGAATAATGCGCTGAGCCGTTTTGGCTCCTATACCTTTTACCTTTTCCAGCACGCCTGTATCTTCCGTCACTACGGCACGCTCCAGCTCCGAGGGGCTGAGGGAGGAAAGGATAATCCTTGCCGTACCGGCACCTACTCCGTTGATATTCAGCAATTGCCTGAATGTTGTCCGCTCGGCTTCTTCTGCAAAACCAAACAATACCCAGGCATCCTCACTTACTTTGACATGGGTATACAGGCGGCATTCGTCCAGGGCCTGGATTTTGTCATAAGTGCGCAAAGTAATGTTGACTTCATAAGCCACCCCGTTTACATCCAGGTAAAGCAGCGACGGAGATTTGTAAGTTATTTTTCCCTGCAGGTAAGCGTACATTTTTTCAGTTTATTGGTATTGAATCGGTTAAAGGCCATGAGCTTGCCCAACTAAAAAGAGCGGCGTAGGAAAATACGCCGCTCCGGTAGTTCAATGCTGTATCATTATTCCCACCAGGGGTTAGCACGGGATTTAAATTTGTAGAAGAGGCTGATCGATATGGTCGAATAAGCGTCCGCACCGGAGTTATTTCCTCTTTTGTCTCCTGCTTTGTGCACTTTGTTCTTATCCAGTTCCCAGGATTTGTCGCTCATGGCTGCCGCCAATTGCGCCTGCTGGTTAGTAAGCCCGTTTTCTTT
>JAEUVW010000157.1 GCA_016786525.1 Chitinophagaceae bacterium | reverse complement strand
ATCGCTGACGGACAGAAGTCAGTCAACAAGCTGATCGTTCGCTAAGGCAGTGTACCCATAACAAAAAACGGGCCCGTTTCTGCAAAGAAGCGGGCCCGTTTTTATCGTCCTGTATAGGTAAAAAAACAAAGTGATTTATTTGCAAAAACAGATTATTAACATTACCTTCGTAAGGTATATTTATTCTTAAACACAATGCAACAAGGTAAAGTAAAATTTTTCAATGAGACCAAAGGCTTTGGTTTCATTACGCCAGATGATGGCACACAGGATGTCTTTGTACACGCTACCGGTCTTATCGATAAGATTCGTGAAAACGACAGGGTGTCTTATGAAGTCCAGGATGGTAAAAAGGGTTTAAATGCGGTCGATGTAAGGATCGCTAACTAATACCAGTTCAAGAACATCATTTGCCTAAGCCCTCTCCGAGAGGGCTTTTTTTGTCGGTCATCGATTAAGTTTATAGCGGCATCAAGACAGCGTTTTTTTTAAGATACGATACACTGATACTTTTGTCACAACATCAAAACCAGGTATTATGGACAATTCTAAAAAACTGACGACAACAACAGGTATTCCCTATGTGCATCATGAGGATACCATGAGTGTGGGCCAGCGCGGACCGCTGCTGCTCCAGGATTTCATCCTGCACGAAAAGCTTGCACACTTTAACCGTGAGCGTATCCCCGAACGCGTCGTACATGCAAAGGGTACCGGAGCCTATGGCACTTTCACCGTTACACATGATGTGAGCCGCTACACACGGGCAAAAGTGTTTGATACGATCGGTAAACAGACCCGGGTATTCCTGCGCTTTTCCACAGTAGGCGGCGAAATGGGGAGTGCAGATACAGAACGTGACCCCCGCGGATTTGCGGTAAAATTCTATACCGAAGACGGCAACTGGGACCTGGTCGGAAACAATACTCCCATCTTTTTCATCAAAGACCCGAAAAAATTCCCGGACTTTATCCATACCCAAAAGCGTGACCCCCGTACCCATACCAAGAGCCCCACGATGATGTGGGACTTCTGGAGCCTGAACCCCGAAAGCCTGCACCAGGTCATGTTCCTGATGAGCGACCGCGGAACACCCTACGGCTACAGGCACATGCACGGCTTTGGCAGCCATACCTTCAGCCTGCTCAATGCCGCCAACGAACGCGTCTATGTCAAATTTCATTTTAAGACGGCGCAGGGGATCAAAAACTTTACCAATGACGAGGCTGTAAAAATGAAAGGGGAAGATCCAGATTTTGCACAGCGCGACCTTGTCGATGCCATTGACCGCGGAGATTTCCCGAAATGGAATGTCATGATCCAGATCATGACAGAAGCAGAGGCGAAAGCATTTGAGTTTAACCCCTTTGACCTGACCAAGACCTGGAGCCAGAAAAAATATCCCCTGATCCCCCTGGGCGTATTGGAGCTGAATGAAATTCCGGCCAATTACTTTGCCGACGTAGAGCAATCGGCGTTTGCCCCCGCCCATGTGGTGGACGGCATCAGTTATTCCCCGGACAAGATGCTGCAGGGGCGTATACTGGCCTACAACGATGCTCACCGCTACCGTATCGGGGCCAACTATGAGCAATTGCCGGTGAACCGCTGCCCGTATATGGTGAACAATTACCAGCGCGACGGGGCTATGGCCCTGAATGGCAATGGCGGCAGCGCTCCGAACTATTACCCCAACAGTTTCGATAATATCAAACCGGACCCGGCCTATACGGAACCTCCGATGCAGCTGGACAGCAATGTGGCCGATTGGTACGACCGCAATGCCGAAGGCGAAAACGACCACTATACACAACCCGGTATTTTCTACAGGGAAGTGCTCAGCCCCGGGGATAAAAAGAACCTGGTCAGCAATATCGTTGGGGCGATGAGCGGTATTTCAGGCCCTAAACGCTCCGATATCATCAACAGGCAGCTCTGTCACTTTTTCCGCGCCGATATCGGCCTGGGAATGGCCATTGCGCAAGGCCTGGGCGTCACGGTAGATGAATCTGTCATGAAGCACTAAGACTGTTTGTTTTAAAGGTAGAAAGCGGTAGGGCCTTCAGGCCATGCCGCTTTCGTTTTTTATGCCGCCGGATTTTTGGAAAACACGGCTATGAACATACTGTCCGCACCTTTTGTGCTGCCGTTGATCAGGGTCTTTCTCCGGAGCTGCACACCAGGTGCGTTGTCCAGCAAATGCTGCACCACCTCCTCGTTTTCTGCGTGGAACACCGAGCAGGTAATGTAGAGGAAAGTTCCCCCGGGTTTCAGGAAGCGGATCGCATTGGCGGCGATCGCCTTTTGCCTGTCGCTGTAGACAGACAGGCTTGCCGGATCGAAAAAAAACAGCTGCTCCGGTGTGCGCGCCCAAGTGCCCGACCCACTGCAGGGTACATCGGCAATGATGCAGTCAAAGCTGCGGCCCGCCAGCAAACGGCCGGTTTCCGCGGGGTCTGCGGCCGATAAGCGAATTTGCTCCGGGGCAGTATAGCCATACAGCCTGAAACGTTCAGCCAGGTTGTCCAGTATGCTGGCCCGCACATCACTGACCAGCAGGCGTGCATGAGGCGCCCGCTCCTTCAGCAGCAGCGATTTCCCACCCGCACCGCAACAGCAATCCCAGCACTCATCGTCGTTACCCATTGTGAAGTAAGTACCGGTCTGCTGCGAAGAGGCGTCCTGGATGCGGTACATCTTTGCCGGTATCATCTTTTCTACCGAAGTGCCGTTGGGCAGCGCCAGGCAAAGGAGGGACAGCTGCTCAAAAGGAACTTCTTCCCTTTCCAGCACTGCCTTTACTTCAGGGAGGTAATGCGGTACTGCGCGGATAAATAAGAGTGGCCGTTGCAGTACGGACGAAAGCCATTCTTCTTTGCTGATGTGTTCAGAAAGGGGAAGGGGATAAGGAAACAGGCGGTCCTGGTCAAACGGGATGCCCCGTTCTGCAAGCACTGCCGCATTGTGCCGGAAGCCCAGTCCATACAGTTCCTGCAAGGGCTCAGGCAATAGCCTGCGTACCGGCGCCAGCTGGCTGTCTGCCAGCAGCAGCGCATACGGCAACTTTTCGCCCGGGTTCAATTCTTCCGGCAGTCCTTTGGCGCAACGGTAAAAGACATAGGCCATTTCCGTCAGTACCTTCCTGTCGCGGCTGCCCAGTACCGGATTTTTTTTGAAGTAAGCCCGCAGGTAGTGCGACAGGGGAAGGCTGCCCTCATACGAGCCCAGGATGGTACGGATATGATGTTGGATATACTGCATGTACCCCGCGAAGATAAAAATGCATTTTGAGTTCGGGAAGCATTTGTTTTTCGCATAATATCTGCTATTTTGCCTTGCTTATTTTTATGAACCACGTAAAGAACGTACGGCTGCTGGTCATCATCGCAGCATTGGGCTACTTTGTAGACGTATACGACCTTATCCTCTTTATTATTGTCCGCCAGCCCAGCCTTACGGCACTGGGCTTCAGCGGCAGCGAGCTGACGGAAAAAGGCATCATCCTGCTGAACCTGCAAATGGCGGGTATGCTTACGGGGGGTATCGTATGGGGCATACTCGGTGATAAGAAAGGAAGGCTTTCCGTACTCTTCGGCACGATATTGCTATACTCCCTGGCCAATATACTGAACGGTATGATCCAAAATGTAGAGCAGTACTATATCCTGCGCTTTATAGCAGGTTTCGGGCTTGCCGGCGAACTGGGCATCGGTATCACACTCATTGCAGAAGTGATGAGCAAGGAGAAGCGTGGCCTGGGTACTACGATTGTTTCCTCTATCGGTATTGCCGGGGCTGTGGTCGGCTTCCTGGTCGCCGACCGTTTCGACTGGCGTATGGCTTACTATGTAGGCGGGGGTATGGGCCTGTTGCTCCTCTTGCTGCGTGTCTCTGTTGCAGAGTCCGGTATGTTTACCCACATCAAAAGTACCGAAGCGGCGCGCGGTCATTTCCTGCATTTCCTGTCTAAAAAACAAAACCTGCTGAAATATGCACGCTGCATTATTGTCGGCGTACCGGTATGGTTTACGATTGGCATACTTGTTACCCTGGCTACCGAGCTGGCGGCCAGCCTGCAGATTACCGGGCCGGTAAAGGGCAGCGCTGCAGTGATGTATCACTATATCGGCGCCTCGATCGGCGCCTTGCTCACCGGCTTGCTGAGCCAGTACCTGCGTTCCCGGAAGAAAGCGCTGATCATCTCGCTGCTGGGGCTTTGTGTGATGCTGGCCATCGTACTCAGCAGCAAAGGCATCAGCAATAGTACCTTTTACTGGCTGCTGCTGATATTGGGTATCCCCAATGGTTATTGGTCTGTGTTTATGGCTTCAGCTTCAGAACAATTCGGTACCAACATCCGCGCTACCGTCACCACCAGCGCACCCAACTTCGTACGGGGTATGGTGGTGCTTATTACTACTTTATTTACTTTCCTATCTGCGGATGTGGAAATGGGTTTTGTCGGAGCTGCAGCTGTACTGGCTGTGCTGGTGATGAGCCTGGCCATTGGTGCCGCTGTCCGGACACCGGATACTTTTGATAAGAACCTGGACTATATCGAGGGTTGACGCAGCTGGTTTGTGTTCCGTTGCCCGTATGGGGCGGAAGTGCGCGTTAGCTTAGAAATGATGAGCGGAAACAGGGTTCAGCCCGATCCGGCGCAGGCATAAAAAGGGCCGGCAGGTTTATCCCTGCCGGCCTTTGATATAAAGAGTGTAAAAAGTTACAGCCTTGCAATAAACTGTTCAGTCTGCTGCTTCGTTTCCGCAGATACGTTCACCAGGGGCAGGCGTAAGGTATCGCCACAAATACCCATGGCCTTCAGCGCACATTTCACACCGGCGGGATTGCCTTCGGCAAACAGCAGGTCCATGCCTTTCAGCAGTTTATAGTGCAGGCCGCGTGCCGTAGCAAAATCGCCTTCCAGGGCAGCACTGACCATTCCGGTAAAGTCTTTGGTATAGGAATTGGCTGCTACCGAGATTACCCCGTCAAAGCCGATAGCAAGCTGCGGGAGTACCAGGTTGTCGTCGCCAGACAGCAGTTCAAACCCTTCAGGCATCTGTTGCACATAATCCATGAACTGCACCATGTTGCCGCTGGCTTCTTTGATCGCAATGATATTGCTATGGTCGCGTGCCAGCCTGGCTGCTGTTGCCGGCAGGATATTGCCTGCTGTACGGCCCGGTACATTGTACAGGATCACCGGCAGTGTAGTCGCTTGCGCTACAGCCTTGAAATGCTGGTAAATACCCTCCTGGGTGGGTTTATTATAGTAAGGCGATACGCTCAGGATGGCCGAAACGCCCTTCAGGTCATATTCTTTCAGCTGGCGCACCAGCTCTGCCGTATTATTGCCGCCCATGCCGCATACGACCGGCACACGCCCTGCGTTGTGCCGTACAACATAGGCCAGCACCTGCTTCTTTTCGTCTTCGCCGAGGGTGGGTGTCTCTGCCGTAGTGCCCAGTGCTACCAGGTAGTTCACACCATTGGCAATCACATGATCTACCAGTTTGCCCAGGCCGTCAAAGTCAACAGAAAGGTCTTCGTTAAAAGGAGTGACCAGCGCTACGCCGGTGCCGCGAAAAGAAATAGCCATTATTAAGAAAGGGTAAAATTCAGTTGATTATGCTTCTTCGTAGAAGCCCATTTTTGAAAACTTGTCAATACGCGCATCGATACGCTGTTCGGCATCCCGGCCGGACAGCTCCTGCACGGCCTGTACCAGGTATTCCTTCAGTGTGGCCGCCATTTCTTCCGGTTTGGTCTGCGCACCGCCTAAAGGTTCTTTGATCACATCGTCTACCAGGTTAAAGCCTTTCATATCTTCGGAAGTCAGCTTTAATTGCTCTGCTGCTTTTACCTTGTAGTCCCAGCTGCGCCAGAGGATGGTGGAACAGTTTTCGGGCGAGATCACTGTGTACCAGGTGTTTTCCAGCATGGCCACTTTGTCGCCGATACCGATGCCGAGCGCTCCACCTGAAGCGCCTTCGCCGATAATGATACAGATAACGGGGACCTTCAGGTTGGTCATCTCAAACAGGTTGCGGGCAATAGCCTCTCCCTGTCCGCGCTCTTCAGCCTCCAGGCCGGGAAAGGCGCCTGGGGTGTCGATAAAAGTAATGATCGGGTGATTGAATTTTTCGGCCATCTTCATCAGGCGTAAAGCCTTGCGGTAGCCTTCAGGATTCGCCATGCCAAAGTTGCGCAGCTGGCGCATCTTGGTATTGGTGCCCTTCTGCTGGCCCAGTACCATTACCGGTATACCGTCCAGTTTGGCCATACCACCGACCATAGCTTTATCATCTTTTACCTGCCGGTCTCCATAGAGCTCGGTAAACTCGGTAAAGATCTTTTCGATATAAAACAGGGTATAAGGTCTTTCGGGGTGGCGGCTCAGCTGTACGCGTTGCCAGGGGGTGAGATTGCTGTATATTTTAGCCCTTGTTTCTTCAATGGAATTTTCCAGCTCAGCAACCGCAGCGCTAACGTCCAGCTGATTTTTTTCGGCCGTTTCTTTCAGTTTATCCAGTTGATGATATAGTTCTTCCAGCGGCTTTTCAAAATCAAGAAACTGCATAAGTTTTTGTCATTTTTAAATTGGGCACAAAGGTAGGCGAAAAAAAATTTTGAAAGAGTTGATGTTTTCCCGAAAAAGTCTCTATATTTGCAGCCCCAACGGGAAACGGATCGGTAGTTCAGTTGGTTAGAATGCCGCCCTGTCACGGCGGAGGTCGCGGGTTCGAGTCCCGTCCGGTCCGCAAAAAGCCTCACTAATTGGTGAGGCTTTTTTGTTTATGGAGATTTTAGGTGCGATTGACCTCAGATTAAAGTGACGGAGTATTGTTGGTGGGCTGCACTACAGCCCGCGCCTCAACACCAACAAGGGCGGACGGCTGCGAAACTAAAGACAAACGTCTGCATCCTGCGCAGCACAACAAAGAAGTCTGTTCATGATACCTTAGGTGCAAAATGCAGCGCCAACTCGTGTATGTGGCGTTGATGCCTTGAATTGCTGTGTTATTGAGTAGGGAAGAACAGTAAATACTGAAGATGAAAAAGAATCGGATTTTCCTAAATCTCCGCAGTATCTTTATCGCCTTCATTTTTTGATGGGCGAAACAGGAATGCCCGCTTTAAAGCCAACACACATGAAAAAGACTATTTTAATTCTCCTGGCCTTAGCCGCATTTGGTTTTGGGGCTGCGGCACATAAAAAGCAAAAATTAAGTTCTATGGATAAAGAATTCTTAGCCAAACAGGCTGATGGCCTGTTTGCCAAATTTGAAACAGTAAAGGGAAACTTTTATACGGTACTGGAGTTTCAAAAGACGCCGATGACGGTGGCCAACTTTGTCGGCCTTGCTGAGGGACAGATAAAAAACGCAGGCAAAGCAGAAGGTGTGCCTTTTTACGACGGGCTGAAATTCCATAGGGTAATTCCCAATTTTATGATCCAGGGCGGCTGCCCGCAGGGAACCGGTATGGGCAATCCGGGATATAAATTTCCGGATGAGTTTGATGCCTCTTTAAAACACGATGCACCCGGTATTTTAAGTATGGCCAATTCCGGTCCCGGCAGCAATGGTTCCCAGTTTTTTGTCACCCATGTAGCAACACCATGGCTGGACGGCAAACACACCGTGTTTGGCCATGTAGTAGAAGGGCAGGATGTCGTGAACAGTATTGCCGGAGAGGATACGCTGACCAAAGTTGTGATCCTGAGAAAAGGTAAGGCAGCGGAATCATTTGATGCACCCAAAGTATTTGAACAAGAAGTAGCGGGCTTCAGTGCCAAAGCTGCGGCCAAAGCCAAAGAAGAGGAGGCCGCAAGAGCCATTGCCAATGCTGCTGCCCTCAAGAGGTTTGAAAATGCCCCGACAACGGCTTCAGGATTAAAGTACATCATTGAAAAAGAAGGGGCAGGAACATCGCCCCAACCGACCGACCAGGTAAGCGTTTTTTATAAAGGCAGCTTTACAAACGGCAAAGATTTTGACGGAAACTTTGGTAAAGAACCCATCAGCTTTAAGCTCAATCAGGTCATTCCCGGCTGGACAGAAGGTTTGCAACTGATGAAGCCCGGCGGAAGGGCGGTCTTTTATATTCCTTATCAGATTGCCTATGGCGAGAACGGGCACCCGTCCGGGGTCATTCCTCCTAAAAGTGATTTGATCTTTGAAGTGGAGTTGCTTAAAGTGAACTAATTTTTTGAGTATAAGAGCGTTTTGTAGCCTGTCAGTACTGACAGGCTTTTCTTTTGTATTTGCTCACTCCGGATATAAGCAGTCCTGTTCCCGGCACCGGCAGGGACGCGCTGGGGTGCCCACCGGTCCGCAAGAAGCTTCGCTACTTTAGTGAGGCTTTTTTGTTTATGTAGATATGTATAAGCAGTTGT
>JAEUVW010000149.1 GCA_016786525.1 Chitinophagaceae bacterium | reverse complement strand
CGGATCCGGTAGCAGATACGACAGGGAATATATTGCGCCTGCGCAATGTAGTTCATCCCGATACGGGCAGCGTCTTCGATGGCTTTCTTTATTGGTATCGCTACACAGTAAGCAATGGCACCTGTACCTATTCGGGAGTTTTCGTTTTACAGCTGAACAGTCCCGTGCCCGAGCGAGGATATGAATCTGTGCTCAATCTGCCCTGCAATACCACTACAGCAAATATTGCGGTACTAAAGCCCGGGCCGCTATTGTATAGCACATACAGGAACCTGAAGGTGCTTTCCAAGCCGGCCGGAGCGCCCGACCCCACCTTACCCCCGCCATTTTCGTCCTCCATTGTTGTGAGTGGTCTTCAGCCGGGCAAATACATTTTTAGTTTCGAGTACTACAGGCGCAGTCCGGACTGTGGTGTTAAAACGCATACTGTAGAGGTCAATGTATCCCAGACCCCTGGTTTATCCAATGCGGGAACAGACCAGGTATTGCCCTGTGGTGTAGACAGCTCGGTATTGGCGGGCAATACCCCTCCCCCGGGGCAGCAGGGCACCTGGCGATTGGTATCGGGTCCGTCAACTGTAATATTGACCAACCCGAATGCACCCTCACTGCTCATCAAGAGTTTAGCTCCGGGCCTTTACCGCTTTCGCTGGGAAATCGCGTATGGCATAAATTGCCCTGCAAATGCGGATGAGATGCAGGTGATTGTAACGCCAAATGCTCCCGTCACCAGTGCGGGACCCGATCAGACGGTATGCTATGGGTATGCCATTCCCTTAAGCGGAACGGGTTTTGGTGCCGGTACCACAGCCCGGTGGCGCCAGATTGGCGGCTCTCCGCTTGCTATAGCAGATAGTACTGCGTCAGCTACTACCGTATCAGGCACAATAGCCAGCAGCGTGTATACTTTTTCCTATACTTTGTCCAACGTTTGCGGGAGTAGCAGTGATACGGTAGTAGTGAGTACTACAGCATCTCCCGGCCCTTCTGAGGCCCGCATCAGCACGGCAGATACCTGCATTGCTACCAGCTCCCTTATGTTGAATGCCGTGGCTCCCGCATCAGGCAGTGGTATATGGAGGCAGCTGAGCGGCTCTGCTATTGCTACTATTGCTGCTCCTGCCAGCAACAATACCAGTGTAAGTGGCCTTACCGGCGGAGTATACCAGTTCATCTGGACCGTCAGGCAAGCGGGTTGCGACTCCCTAAGTGACACAGTGTCTGTGGCCTATGCCACGGGTACCATAATGGCGAACGCAGGCGATGATCGTTTTGTTTGTCAGGACACGCTCCGTTTGGGTGCTGTACCTTCGTCTTCAGGTTTAGGGACATGGTCTCAGCTTTCGGGGTCTGTCGCCACTATTGCCGATCCGGCAGACCCGGCTACCCTGGTTGCCGGCCTGCAGGCGGGAGCCTATACTTTCCGCTGGGTGGTGAGTCTTGGCGTCTGTCAGGCAGATACAGATGAGATGAATGTTGTGGTGTCTGCCGCCCCTTCAACAGCAAAAGCTATGAATGATACGGTCATCTGCGGGCTCGCCATGCCTTCAGGTACCCAGATTACAGTGCCGATACGAGCTGATACGCCGTCATCGGGTATCGGAACCTGGACCATTCTGGAGACCCCGTACGGATTTGGCTCAACTTCCGGTATCAGCGATCCTGCAGCGTCCAATACCACAATAAAGCTTGTAGGCGGATACTACAAACTGTTGTGGAAAGTAGCGAACGGTGCCTGCCCCGAGTCTGTGGATACCCTCAGTATCGATGTGGTGCCTATGGCGGATGCCGGGAGTGCTCCCGTGAGGATTTGTGAGAAAAAAACGTATAAGCTGCAAGGGTCCTTGCCAGGCTCGGGTACTGTCCGGTGGAGCCAGCTTGATGGCCCGGCTGTGCTCTCTTTCACTAATCCCGAAAGCGAATTTACTACTGTGACGAATTTTGATACCGGCACCTACCTCATCCGCTATGAAGTACTGCATCCCGGTGTCGGTTGCAGCAGTGCAGATACGATAACCATCATCAATGATAAATCTGTTAGCGCCAATGCAGGAAGAGATACTGTTTTTTGCTGGAAGCCCGGAGGAACCACCTTATACTTACAGGCCGATACGCCTTCCGCCGGTACCGGTACATGGTTCCGCAACAACGGTATGGGATCCGTGTCTTACAGCCCTGGTACAAATAGTAATCCTACGAATGCGACCGTCTCAGATGCGGGTTTGCACCAGTTTCGCTGGACGGTAAGGAACGGTGCCTGCCAGACCATAGATTATAAGAACGTGATCGCAGAAAGAGTGACCGTGCCCCCAATCGATTTTACCCCGCTTACCGTATGTAAAGACAGTTTTACCGTACAGGTAAGCAGCCCGTACACTGATTTTGAATATGCCTGGTCGTTCCAGAGAGCCAGGATTACCGATACCTCGGGCCTGAACCTGAGCGGTCCTATTACGAACAATTTCCGGATCAGCGATACAAACAAGATTTATCTTACCCTTACCAACCCTGCTTCAGGCTGTTCGGCCACAGATTCTACAGAGATCATTGTGAATTGCAGCTATTTGCCTTTGCCGCTGACCCTCTTGTCTTTCAATGCCTATAAAAGGGGAGCAACAGTTTTAGTGAAATGGGAAACTGCAGCGGAGAAAAACATCCGCAGCTATACCGTAGAACGAAGCGCTGACGGCAGGCTCTGGCAAAAACTGGAGGAATTGGGTGTGACAGGCAATTCCAGCCTGAAGCAGGAATACCGGATTACGGATGCACGGCCACTGGCGGGCATAAACCTGTACCGGCTCAAAATAGAAGAGTATGACCGGAGCATTAGTTATAGTAGTTCAAGACAGGTCAATATGGACGGAGCTCAGACGGGTATACTGGTTTTTCCCAACCCGGCAGACCAGGCCATCACTGTTGTCTGGGACAATGGAGATACCGTAAATTACCTGCTCACAGATGCCCTGGGAAGAAAGGTTCTGGCCGGCAGGCTGAACATAAATACCTCCGGCCGGATCAATTTGAGTGCCCTGCCTCAAGGATCTTATGTGCTGAAAATAACATCCGGAGCGGCAACGATCAGCGTGCATAAAGTGCAGATCGTACGCTGATGAACAGCATCATTCCTGCAGGAGAGGCTTGTTTTTTTATGTAAAAACAAGCCTCTTCCTGTAATGAGTTGCAGAAAAATAGATGGATCTTTGTTCCATGAAAGGATTACTGGCCCTTACCGCTTTATTTACCGGCCTGATCGCCGGTCTTTTTTTCGCCTATTCGTTTTCCGTCGTTCCCGGCCTGGGTCGCTTAAGCGATGAGGCGTATCTCAGGGCGATGCAATCCATCAACAGGGCAATTCAGAACCCGTTTTTCTTTACACCGTTTTTTGCTGCATTGTTGTTGCTGCCCTTGAGCGCCGCCAGGGCGGGAGATGCCGGGAAGAAACGTTTGTTGCGGGCAGGGGCTGTTGTGTATACCGGCGGGGTGATGGCTGTCACCATATTCGGGAATGTACCCTTGAACAATACTGTGGAGGCTATGCAACTGCAAAACATGTCTTTGCCGGAGTTGAGGGCACAACGTTTGGCTTTTGAAGATCCCTGGAACCGGCTGAATCTGGTACGGACCCTATGCGCTTCAGCAGCCTTTACACTGGTGCTGCTGGCCTGCCTGCGACAACAGGTGCCCGCACGAAAGTCCCTGTAAATGATACAAAAAGAGGTCGCCGTATGGGCGACCTCTTTTCTATAAAGGATCAATAAGATTACACATCGATCTTGGCGTATTTCGCATGGCTTTCGATGAATTCCCGGCGTGGGGGAACCTCGTCGCCCATCAGCATCGCGAAGATCCTGTCGGCTTCGGCGGCGCTTTCGATGGTCACCTGTTTCAGGGAACGCGTAACCGGGTTCATGGTCGTGCTCCACAATTGCTCGGCGTTCATTTCTCCCAGGCCCTTGTAGCGCTGTATGTTCACGCTGTCTTCTTTGCCATTGGCCATGCGGGTTACGGCGCGTTTGCGGTCGTCTTCCGTCCAGGCGTATTCTTCCTCTTTCCCTTTTTTCACCAGGTACAGCGGGGGTTGCGCCAGGTAGACGTATCCCTGTTGCACCAGGCTGTTCATATAGCGGAAGAAGAAGGTCAGGATCAGGGTGGCGATATGCGAACCGTCCACATCGGCATCCGTCATGATGATGATCTTGTGGTAGCGGAGTTTGCTCAGGTTCAGCGCTTTCGGATCTTCAGGAGTACCGATGCTGACACCCAGTGCGGTAAACATATTCTTGATCTCTTCGTTTTCGTAGATCTTATGCTCCTGTGCTTTCTCTACGTTCAGGATCTTACCACGCAGGGGAAGGATGGCCTGGAAATGCCTGTCCCTGCCTTGTTTGGCGGTTCCTCCTGCGGAGTCTCCTTCCACCAGGTACAGCTCGCAGCGTTCCGGGTCTTTATCGGAGCAGTCGGCCAGTTTGCCGGGCATTCCGCCACCGCTCAACACGCTTTTGCGTTGTACCATTTCCCTGGCCTTGCGTGCGGCCGCCCGTGCCTGCGCCGCCAGGATCACTTTGTCAATGATCACTTTCGCCTCTTTCGGATGCTCTTCAAGGTAGGCTTCCAATACGCGGCTCATGGATACATCGACCACGCCCATGACGTCATTGTTGCCCAGCTTGGTTTTGGTCTGTCCCTCAAACTGGGGTTCCGGTACCTTTACCGAAATGATAGCACTCAGGCCTTCGCGGAAGTCATCCCCGGTAATGTCTACTTTGGCTTTTTCAAACAGTTTGTTCTTATCGCCATAAGCTTTGAACACACGGGTAATGGCCCGGCGGAAACCGGCTACGTGTGTTCCGCCTTCAATGGTATTGATGTTGTTGACGTACGAAAAGATATGTTCGTTGTAGGACGTATTGTAGCTCATCGCCACTTCTACCGCAACATTGGTTTCTGCGTCATGTGTTTCTACATAGATGGGGTCGGGGAGCAAAGGATCGCGTTTGCCGTTGCGGTCCAGCATCTGTACAAACTCCACGATACCGCCCTCGCTGAAAAAGACTTCGCTGAGATTGTTGCCATTGTCGTCCTGCTCGCGTTCGTCGGAGAGCGTGATGCGGATGCCTTTGTTCAGGAAAGACAGTTCGCGCAGGCGGCCGGCAAGGATTTCCCTTACGTACGTGTACTCTTTGAAAATCGTCTGGTCGGGCCAGAAGTGCTGACGCGTCCCTCTTTTGTCGGATGTGCCGATCTCCCGTACCGAATATTCAGGGATACCACAATTGTACTCCTGCTCAAAAATTTTGCCTTCACGATGTACGATGGTGTGCATGTGGCTGCTCAGTGCATTCACACAGCTCACCCCTACACCGTGCAATCCGCCGGATACTTTATAGGAATCCTTGTCAAACTTTCCTCCTGCGTGCAATACGGTCATCACGACCTCCAGTGCCGACCTGCCTTCCTTGGCATGCATACCGGTAGGGATACCGCGGCCGTCATCCTGAACGGATATCGAGTTGTCTTTGTGAATGGTGACCTCGATGTGCGTACAGTGGCCGGCAAGAGCCTCATCGATAGAGTTGTCCACGACCTCGTATACAAGATGGTGCAAGCCTTTCATACCGATATCACCGATATACATTGCCGGGCGTTTCCTGACCGCTTCCAATCCTTCCAGTACCTGAATGCTATTGGCACCGTAGTCGCCGGCAACGCTTAATACTTCGTTTTCGTTACTCATTATTATCGTGAAAAAATGATTATTTTATTTGAAACAAATAAGACCCGGAAGCGCATAGAATTACCGCTTCCGAAAGCTCTACAAAAGTACCAAAAAACAGGCGGAAAACCAATTAAAATCACGCGTTTTAACCGTATTTGCAGCCATTGTGTATAAGCAGCTTTTTTTTGTGGAATTCAGCTTTTCTTATACGCATATGTACATTCGTAAAAAATAAATATAAACAGCGGCGCAACCTTTTGGCGCTGTAGTGCATTTAATGAATAACGGAGCTAAAGCCCTACATGAAAATACCGCTCAAGGAACATCTATACGCTGAAAATGACTTGGTAAAGGCTTGCCGCGAAGGGCAGTCCGGGGCACGTAGTATGCTGTACCGGCGATACGCGGAAAGGATATTGCTGCAGTGCCTGAGGTACAGCGGGAACAGGGAAGACGCCCAGGAGCTGCTGACCGACGTGTTTGTGGCCGCCTTTGAACGGCTGCATCAATTCGAGTACCGCGGCGAAGGAAGTGTGGCCGCCTGGCTTAGCCGTGTGGCGGTCAATCATTGCCTGATGCACTTAAGAAAAAAGAGGCTGCAATTTGAACTACTGGATGAAGAACAGGAACAGCATACCGGCGAAGACGCAGAGGTGCTGGGACAATTGGGAGCAAAGGAGTTGATGGCCCTGATCCATGCGCTGCCGCAAGGGTACAGGACGGTGTTCAACCTCTTCGTCTTCGAAGAAATGAGCCACAGGGAAATTGCGGCATTGCTGGATATTTCCGAGAATACTTCCAAAACACAATTGCATAGAGCCCGGCATTTTTTACAAAAGCAGCTGATGCAGGAAAAAAAGAAGGTACAATGAAGCACGACAAGCAGTTAAGAAAGACATTCGATGAGGCGCAGGTAAACGACCTGGTTCCGGATTTTGATCCGGATGCAGGCTGGGAGGAAGTCAGCAGGCGACTGAAGCCGGGCCGCCGGCGTATCGCCCTGAACAGGTACCTGCCTTATGCTGTAGCGGTTGCTGCAGTACTGTTGCTGCTGGTCCGGCAAAAAGAAAACGCTTCTTTTACCCTGGTTGCGTTCCGGAAGGACGCAACGCCGGTACAGCAACCGGAACGGCAGGCCAGGCCGGTGCTGCCCCCGCCTGACCACAGTACCTTGGCGGCAAAGCCGCTGACCCATCCTGCAGCCCTGCCGGCAGCGCCTGTTGTAAACCCGGTACCGCTGCCGGTGGATACCGGCGACAGGTTCATTGTCGTGGAAGCTTCCACAGTGCTGAAGGAAGCCTTGCCGGTAAAACATTATGCCGATATCGCACCGGTATTGCCTGCAGCAGAAGAACTCCCTGTTGCCGGCGGGCAAAAAAAAGGCTTCTGGCGTTCACGGATCGCAAGGCGCAGAATTGCCCCGCAGACCGGCACAAAAGAGGAAGCTCCCATACGTGGCCTGATGTATGCCTTGAACAAAGAGTAAAAACCTGAATCCAAAAATATAAACAACAACAAATGAACAGCAAAAAAACTGTATTTGCGCTGCTGTGCGCCTGCAGCGCCTGGAGTGCCTCTGCCCAGGATTATGTATTTCCCGAAGTAAAAGACCATAATAAAACGGTCCGGGAACTTTTTGAAGTGAAGGACTATGACCTGAAGCACCACTTTACCATTGCAACGGGCAAAGGATCGTATCTTGTCTTTGAAATGGAGCGCCTCAGCGCCTGGAAAGGTAAGGAAGACTTCTTCCGCTATACGGAAACAATTCTCCCGGTGCTGGCGCAGTACCGCGATTCCCTTACCAGGCGGCCAATGAGTACCAAACGCCTGGATATTCATATCCCGGTGCAGAATACGCCGCTGATCAGCCGCTTCAGCGAGCATATGATCAACAGCAACCTGCAGGCCCTGAACGACAAAGAAACGGTAGCCCTGAAGATGACCCTGGATACCCTGCGTATCGTAAAGAAGTTTGAAGACCGCAAAATACAGGGAGAGCAGGTGCCGGAACATTTCCAGTATACTTTTTTCGTGAAAAACCTTGCGGACGTAAAGGAACTGCTGGCAGACAAGAGCTGGCTGAACCACAGCGCCGGCCTAATTGACTCCGTCGTGACGGCGTACCGCAAAGAATGGCGCAGCCAGGATGCCTGGTTTCATCATTTGTTTGTCAGTTATGACCCTTCCCGCAGTACGAAGAAACAATTGCTGGTCACCCGGCAGCTGAGTGAACAGAATGGCGTCAACACGCAGGACATGATTTCCTTCAGTGCGGGATTCGGTGCAGGCCTGGTACGCAATACGATTTGTCCTACTGCCGACATCGGGCTGCAGCTGACTTTTTATTCCGACCATGAATCCACGTTTTTTACCCGCCTGTCGATGAATTCCTTTACCCGCTTCGAAGAGCAGACCGGTCAGCGCTTTAAAGCTTATGCCACTACTTTTGTCAATGCCGAGCTGGGCTTCGGTGTCAACAGGAGCAATACGAAACTGAAACCGTACTCCCTGTCTATGGGCTTTGGGTATAAACTGCTGAACAAACACCAGGCAGACCGCGACCCCTCCCTGCCCAGGTACCTGTATCGCCTGTTCTTCAATTATGACCTTGGGAAAGGTATCGTCATCACACCGGAGTTCTATTCCGATTTTGCATCCAAAGCAACAACAAGAGGCTGGGGCGGTCTTTCTGTCACATTCCGCTTGTTTGAATAAACGGGATTTTCACGTTCATAAAAAAAGCCGGGTACTGTTCAGTACCCGGCTTTTTTGAATTGATCACGCTGATCAAAAACTATTCGATCACAAAGCGTTTCACCTGCCTGCTGACTTCGTCGCCTTCCAGGCTCAGGATATAAGTGCCTGCAGGTATTTTGCCATTCAGGTTCATCGTTTTGGCGGCATTGCTGCCGGTAAAAGATTCGGTGAATACAGCGCGGCCGGTAATGTCTGTAACGGTAAGGTTCACTTGTTTGCCGTTAATCCCCGAAACTTTTAATGCAAAAGATCCGTTGTTGGGGTTAGGTACGACAGACAGGGAAGCGCCGTTCTTGTCCCATTCAGGAATACCCGTGGTGGGGATGGTCATGGTCAGCTTGTTGCTGCTTGTTGAATCTCCATCGACACAGGGACCGCCTATACTGGGGAATAAGGCAACCGATATGATATCACCGCTGGCGAAATCGACGCCCGCGACGCCCGTATAGGTCGGCGTAGAGGTACTGATGATCATGGTGTTGTTTTTCAGCCACATATATGTAGGAGTGGCACCAGGGTTCGTCGCTGTCGCCGTGAAGGTCACAGAAGTTCCTGTTGCTACGGTAGTGCCTGGTGCTGCAGCTACACTGACCGTGGCAGCGATAATGGCGTCGCAGCTTTCAAATGCACCCAGGTCGATGTTTTTGCCCATGATGCGATCAAGACCATCAGCGTCCGTGGTCACCAGGGATAGGTCAGGTATCATACCGACGTTAAAGAAACTGCTGTCGCCTGCGTCGATCGCCTGGCTCATCGGTGCAAGGGTATACTCGTTTGTCAGGGTATCGGTAAAGATATCTGTCGTAATGGGAGTAGGGGTTACCAGCAGTCCTTTGGGGTAATACAGGTCTTCGATGATGGAAGCTGTCACAGAGTCCAGCACCGTCAGCGGAGCATCCACATCGGCAACCACGGGAGCTACGTTGCCGGAGATGATGC
>JAEUVW010000102.1 GCA_016786525.1 Chitinophagaceae bacterium | reverse complement strand
ACAGATACCCAGGCGTCTGCCGCAGCAAAGCGCAGATAAGTCTTGTGGTCTGTGTCGTACCGGCCAGAAGCAATGTCCGGTTTTCCTTCTTCTTTTTTTGCCGAAAATATCCTGACATTTTTGCCTTCCAACTCGGAGAATGCGGCAGGATATGGGGAAAGGCCGCGGATATGGTTGATGATTGCATCGGCGCTTTTGCTCCAGTCGATGCGCATATCTTCTTTAAAGATCTTGGGGGCATGCACCAGGGGGCCTTCAATGCTGTCCTGGGGTATCTCCTGAAGGCTACCGGCTGTAAGGCCGTTCACGGTTTCGACCAATAGTTCTGCCCCGGCGGCCATCAGCTTGTCGTGTACGGAACCGGCATTGTCTTCGGGCAATATAGGCACAGCACGGCGCAACAGG
Organism: Chitinophagaceae bacterium; assembly: GCA_016786525.1. Taxonomy (GTDB): domain Bacteria; phylum Bacteroidota; class Bacteroidia; order Chitinophagales; family Chitinophagaceae; genus Rurimicrobium. The sequence goes on along the minus strand of JAEUVW010000102.1, from coordinate 2,860 downwards.
ATATTGCCGGTATCGATCTCGTGCTTCAGCCTGAAGGTCGTCACTCCCGTCTCTGCAGCGCCATTGATAATGGCCCAGTTGATCGGGGCTGCTCCCCGGTATTGGGGCAGCAGGGAGCCATGCACATTGACTGTGCCCATGGGCGGCATATCCCACACGGCTACAGGCAGCATACGGAAGGCGACCACGATGTGCAGGTCTGCCGCCAGTTCCTGCAATTGTTGCAGGAAAGCAGGGTCTTTGAGCCTGACAGGCTGCAATACGGGTATACCCTGATCCAACGCATATTGCTTTACTGCTGTGCCCTGCACTTGCAGGCCCCTGCCCGATGGCTTATCTGGTGCAGTGACTACCGCCACTACATTCAGGCCTGCAGCAACCAGTGCAGCTAAAGAAGCAACGGCAAATTCGGGTGTGCCGAAAAAAACGATTTTCAGGTCAGGTGCTGGTTTCATGCAGTAGCGTCAAAAAGATAGTTTATTCTGTGGTGTCTTCGGCCTGGTCTTCAGGAAGTATATTTTCTGTATCCGGCGTCCCGGCATCTTCGTCCTGGTTGGTATTCCACTCGATGATGAAGTTGTTCCGGCCGTTGCCGATCAGGATATTGAATTTCTTTTGCTGGATGAGCTCCAGCATGGCCAGGAAGGTGAAAATGGCGTGTATGCGGTTTTCGCACTGGGCATACAGGGTTTCAAAAGGTACCTTTACCTGGTCTTTCATCCAGTCGAGCAGGAAGATGCGCTGGCTTTCGAGGCTGTAATTGTACTTCACCACCACATGCTGCGGCTTGTTGTTGCGCTCGTTGAATTTCTTCATCGTGCGCTCAAAGGAGCTCATCAGTTTGTACAGCGATACTGTCTGTATCTCGGTGCCTTCACTGTATTCTTCGCTCAGGGCTTCCAGCTCGGCGCGTATGTTGCCCCGCTTCTGGTGCAGCTGACGCTCGGCTTCCATGAGCACCATTTCGGCTGAAGCTTCTTTGTAGCGCTTGTACTCCAGCAGTTTGTCTACCAGTTCCTGGCGGGGGTCAATTTCGTTTCCGGCGGCATCTACCTCCCTGCGCGGCAACAGCATTTTGGCTTTGATGCGCATGAGTGTGGATACGAAAAGGATAAATTCGCTGGCCAGTTCTATATCCAGGATCTCGGTCTGGTTGATGTAATCGAGAAAATCTTTGGTGAGGCTGAAGATCGGGATATTGTATATATCCAGCTCGTCGCGTTCGATAAAGAACAGCAACAGGTCGAAAGGACCTTCGAACTGGGGTAATTTTATCTGGTAGGTTTCAGCCATTGTCTATACGGGGTCTTTTCTTATCCTGTCTGCAATAATACTTCATTTTGCCTGAGCTCCGGCATTTTACTACCAGAGCCCAGGGTATTATTTTACAGCTGTTTCTTTTTTAGGAAAAGGGAACTTGTATTCCAGGCCAAACTGGATATTTTGCCTGATCTGTATCCAGCCCAGGCCATCGATCGGCTCTTTTTTGGTTTGTACCATACCGGCAGGGTCTGTGTAGGTGCCAATGTAGGGGATGGCGTTGTCATACATCAGCACCAGGCCTACGGATACATTCAGGTGTTTGTTGAATTTGAAATTGATCAGGTTGTCGGACAATACGGTAATGTTGCCTGGATTGTCTTTGCGGACCACCACACCGTTACTGTCTTTGGTATCTTTGGCCAGGTAGTTGCTGTACAGGTCCAGGCGGGTACGGAAGCTGATGGTCTTGCTGATGTCTACGAGGTAGCGGGCAGAAAAGTACGCACCGAACTCAAAACGGCTGGTCTTACCATATGGGATACCGAAGGCGCCTTCTTTGCGCATATTGGTATAAGCCGTATCGGCCAGGGTCATCCTGGCAGCCAGGGGAGACAGGAAGATGCTGAGCGTATTGCCTTTGCGGTATTCAAAACCCGGGGCCAGTGTAAAATAGGCGGGGGAAAAGAAATTGGAGGTAGGCATCTTTTGCCATTCCGGGAGTGAATAATCGTAACCCCTGGTGAACTGTGACTTAAAGTTGAACAAACCACTCAGGTAAAAGTCTGAGCTATCAGCGAGTTTGCGCCCGTAGCGGGATGTAAAGTCGATACGGTCGTCTGTTTTGCGTGGGATGAAACTATAGGAGTATGCATAGTTCAGGCCGTAGTTGAGGTCGAGGTTGTTGGCCCAGACATGGTTGCCTTTGGCATAGGTGGCAAAACCATTGAAAATACCGTTGACGGTCAGGGAGGCCAGTTCCCCTCCTGCAGCCCAGTTGTGGAGCAGGCCCTGGTTGCCCCCGATATTCAGGATGCCGCCATAGGTCCAGTAACTAGTGTCTTTACTGGCATAGTCTTTGAATGAAGGTCTTGCTTTTTCAGAATCGGTAATCACCTGTGCGTAAACGGAGCCTACGGAAGAGGTGAGGGCCAGTGTTGCGATCAGTTTTTTCATACGTTTTGCTTATTTCTTTTTGTTCTGTGGTTTGTATTTTGCTTTTTTCAAAAATTGTTCTGCATTATTATCGGCAAATATCTGTTCGGGGCTCAGGTTCGGGTTTTCACGGGCATAGGCCTTTACGATCTGCAATCCCAGCCAGGTACCGATATTTCCCGGGCTCTCCTGGGGCATACCGCTGGTGTTGGGGCCATAGACTACAAAGCGCCTCATTTTTGACCAGTTTTTTTCAAACATCAGGTTGTTGTCCAGGAAGAAATTATAGATCATGGCTTCGTTGGCTTCGGCCCATTCCAGCTGGTTTTTTGTATAGCCGATGCGGTCTTCAAGACTTACCGAGGGCAGCATCTTTTCGACAAAGTATTGCTGTTTACCTTTCTGGATCATCATGTCCAGCAAGGTCTTCTCTTCATCTTCGAAG
>JAEUVW010000398.1 GCA_016786525.1 Chitinophagaceae bacterium | reverse complement strand
ATCGGGCAGGAAAAGTAAGCACATTATGGAAAACATACAAACCGGCCGGGAATTTTTGGGGTAGAATGCTGTTTTTCAAGCTTCAGTTTGTACCTTGCACGGAAATTTACACAACTTACATTTATGGCTCACCCGATTATTCTGAATGCATTCTACGATGCCGGTAATAAAGCCGGAGTATTACTGGCCTGGGCTACCAGCCTGCTGCTGACCGTAGAGCTGGTATACGTTATGTTCAAATACGTATTTGCAAAAAACAAAGAATAAGATAGCGTACATTGTCTTCAATAGCTGACATCCGCACTGATTATAAACGGGCTTCGCTTGATGAGCTGGAAGTCGGTACTGATCCTGTAGCGTTTTTCAGTCAATGGTTTTCGGAAGCGGAACGCGCTGCCGTAAATGAAGTCAATGCAATGACCCTGGCCACGGTGGATGAACAATCGAGGCCTCACGCCCGCATTGTGCTCCTGAAGGGAGTGAGCAATGAGGGCTTTACTTTTTTTACCAATTACCAGAGCACAAAGGGCAGGAACATTGCCGTCAACCCGCATGCGGCACTTGTGTTTTTCTGGCCCGAACTGGAGCGGCAGGTGCGCATCGAAGGCACTATAGAGAAAGTCTCTGCGGCCGAAAGCGATGAGTATTATCATATCCGCCCCCGGGGCAGCCGCCTGGGCGCCTGGGCCTCACCGCAGAGCAGTGTGATCGCGGAGCGTTCGGTATTGGAGCAGAATGAAAAAGAGCTTGCTGCCCGCTACGAAGGCAAAGAGATCCCCCGCCCGGAACACTGGGGCGGATACCGCCTGCATCCCTTGAGGATCGAGTTCTGGCAGGGGCGTCCCAGTCGCCTGCACGACCGTATCTGTTTTGAAAAAGACGATTCCGGCAACTGGAGCAAATTCCGGCTTGCACCATAATCCCAGATTTTTTATGAGCTCCTTTCTCCGTGTGTACAAACGGCAAGACCTTGATGACCTGATCAGCAGGCGTGCCGGTGAAGTGAAATCAGGCGAAAGGGTAGTACTGGCTGATCCTTCAGGCTGGGAGAGCAGTCTGGCTTCTTCCAAAGCACGCTTCGTGCTGCTGGGCATCCCCGAAGATATCGGTGTCCGCGCCAACGGGGGGATCGGTGGGGCCCATACAGCCTGGCCTGCCGCTGTACAAGCCTTATTGAACATACAGTCTACGGAGCGGTTCAGCGGCGAAGAGCTGCTGGTGCTGGGTTTCTTTGATTTTTCAGCATGGATGGAGGCTTCTGCCGGTTTGCCTGCGGAGGAATTGAGGCCATTCGTGACTCAGATAGACCAGGAAGTCTGCTCCGTAATTGAAGTGATTGTTCGGGCAGGAAAAATTCCGATTGTGATCGGGGGCGGGCACAACAATGCCTATGGCCTGCTCAAAGGCGCTTCGCTGGCGCTGGGCCAACCGTTATCCTGCATCAACCTCGATGCGCACAGCGATTACCGTGCTATGGAAGGCCGCCACAGCGGCAATGGCTTCCGCTATGCAAAGGCTGAAGGGTATTTGCAGCGTTATGCGGTCATCGGCCTGCACGAAAACTACAACAGCGCGGGCATCCTCGCTGAGCTGTCTGCCGATCCGGACCTGCACTATAGTTTTTTCGAAGATATTTTCCTGCGGCAACAGCTCAGTTT